>JBBACV010000033.1:0-10220 GCA_041656835.1 Acholeplasmataceae bacterium
TAGATGTTCACTTTGAACATTTAATTTACATTTATTCAAAGATTTACCTTTAAATGACTCTCTAATAATACGGTGTAAAATTAAATCACTATACCGCCTAATTGGGGCGGTAAAGTGGCTATAATGTTTTAATTTTAAACCATAATGGCCTAAATCTTTTGTATCATATCTAGCCTTTTTAAGACTTCTTAAAATAAACATATTAGCAATTTCTAAATGTTCTTTAGGCATTTTACTGTTTAAGATATTATTAAAGGTTTTATTAGTATCACGGTGATTTAAATGGAAATTATAACCCATCTTATTAATATCTTTAATTGCATATTCAAACTTTTTTAAATCAGGCATTTCATGGACCCGATAAATTAAAGGAACTCCTAAATCAGTTAAATGACCTGAAACAACTTCATTTGCAAGAATCATAAAGTTTTCAATTAACTCCTCAGCTAAATATGTTTCTCTTTTAGTAATACCAATAATATTATTTTGGTCTTTAATAAAATTTAATTCGGTTGAATTAAAATTTATTTTACCTTCTTTTTCTTTTTGATTACTTAACTTTAAAGATAAATTATTTAAAGTTAATAGTATTTCATCTAGTAATTTATTATTAAGAGAAACATTATTAATTAATAAATCATTAACTTCATCATAGTTTAATCGGTATTTTGAATTGATAATTGAAGGATATATTTCATATGATAATAAGTTAGCATGATAATCTAAAGTCATTTCACAAGTAATTGTATATTTATTTGTATTAGGGTTTAAACTACATAAGTCATTTGATAATCTTTTTGGCAGCATTGGGATAACGTAATCATTTAAATAAACTGAAGTAGTTTTTTGATAAGCTTCCTTATCAATTAAACTTCCCTCTTTTACAAAATAAGATACATCAGCAATATGAACGTAGATAGTATAAGTATTATCATCATTTATTTTAAGTGATAAGGCATCATCTAAATCCTTGGCATCAACACCATCAATCGTAAAACTTAAAAGGCTAGTTAAATCAACTCGGTCTATATAATCTTCGTTTAAATCAAAATTTATTTTATCTGCCAGATTTTCAACTTTCTTAGATATTTTTAAAGGCCAATCATGTTTATAGATTAGTTTATATAATTCGATATTAGGATCATCATTACTACCAATCTTATCCTTAATCGAAACATAAATATAATGTTCTTCGATTAAATCTATTTTTAAATATAAAACATCTTTATCTTTAATAATTTGATAATCTTTATCATCTAAAATGATTGTTTGATTAAAGGGGCTATCAATGAAATATATTTCATTGTTAGTTACTTTAACTTCTGAAACAAATGAGGTTAAATTATGTTTAATAACTAAATCTACGATATAATCTTTTTTATGCTTTTTTATTAAAACTAAATCTTTATTTAAAGCATTTTTAATGTTTTTAAAATCTAAATATAAAGTATCTAGAAAAACTGACTTAAAAACAGCTTCATGTTTATTTAAATAAATAGGACCTAGATCGTATTTATAATCTAATTTATAGCTTTTACCTGATAACCTAAAATAAGGAGATATTACTTTAATAACCTCCTTATAATTTTCTTTAAATTCATTTTTAATTTCAGATTTACTTATACGGTATTTATTTAAATTATAATACCAGTTTAAAAAATCTTTTAATATTTTATTTTTCATATAAATATTTTAACATATTAGATAACATATAAATTAATTTCATCAATTAAAGAAAATTATCTAAATATAATAACTAGATTAAGAATATCTATAAAAATATTTAAGCAATTATATTCTTTATACCTTTTTATATGTATAAAACGCTTATAATGATATAAATTATCAAAAATAGTTATTTTTTATGCCTTTACTTGATAATTTATTATATTTTTGATAATATATATTTGGGTGGTGAAAATGTATAAAATAAATAAATTTAATGAATTAAATATTAGATTATTAAAAATAACGATTAATAACATTAAAAATACTGAAAACGGTGTTATTGACTTTCCAATAAATGATCAAGAAAGCGAAAGGAAAGCTAGTGTTTTAGGTATTTATGGTGCTAATGGCAGTGGTAAAACCGCTGTTATTTCATCTCTTGGGATATTAAAAAATATAATGTCGGGATTACCATTAAGAGACGATGCTTATCATTACATCTCTAAGGATAAAAAAGAAGCTTTTTTAAAGTTTGACTTTTCAATAAAACATTTTTATTTTTCTGGGATAATATCTTATCAATTTAATTTAATAAAAGACGATGAAAATTTAAGGGTTTTCGTTTCTAATGAACGGATAAACTATAAGTTAGATACTGAAAAATCCTTAACAACTTTAATTGATGTATCTAGAGATTCAAAATCACCTTTATTTACACCTAAATATAAATTTGAAGATTTATCAAAAAAACACCATGATAAAATAATTGATTTAGTTGTCTCTAATAAAATGAGTGCTTTGAAACAAGAATCTTTTGTCTTTAGAAAAGAAACTCTTGAAATTCTTAACACTACATGGCAAAAAGAAGAAGAAATTAGAATATTAATGTCTTTAAAGGAATATGCCAGAATGAATTTATTTGTCGTATCAAATGAAAACAAAGGACACTTAAGCGGCGACACTTTACCTCTTTTTTTCAGATTAAGTGATAATGAAACTAATAGTATTTTATCAGGTTCATTAGGTATTTCTTATGGCAAAACCGAATTAAGTCAATATTATTATGACATATATGTAAAAATTACTGCACAATTAAGCCATATTATTAATATGATTATTCCAGATATGAATTTAGTTACCGAAACATATGGAGAAACTATTTTGAAAAATGGCGAAAAAGGTATAAAATTCGAATTAATGTCAGTAAGAAATAATATAAAAATCCCAATAAAATATGAATCAGATGGTATAAAGAAAATCATATCAATCCTTAGCTCTTTGATAGCAATCGTTAATAAAGAAGGCGTATTAGTTGCTGTTGATGAATTAGACTCAGGTGTTTTTGAATATCTTTTAGGTGAACTACTTGAAATTATTAATAACTCAGGTCAAGGACAATTAATATTTACATCTCATAATTTACATCCACTTGAATTATTAAATTCAGACAACATATATTTTACTACTATTAATCCTAAAAATAGATATATTAAATTTAACAATGTAAAAACGACCAATAATCTAAGAAATCTATATTTAAGAGAAATAGTTCTAAGGTCAACCGGACAAAAAGAAATTGTTTACGACGATATTAAGTCATATAAAATTAGTAAAGCCTTTAGAAAAGCGGGATCTTTATATGGTGAAATCAGCAGCTAGAAAGGTAGTTTTATTTATTGTTGAAGGAATTTCAGATAGAAATGCTTTAGAGCCAATAATTTCTGAAATCGTAAAAACCGATCAAGTATTATTTGAATTTACAAACGGAGACATAACTTCCGACTACAAAAAAAATACGAGTAATAATATAGTAAAAACAATAACTGATATTGTAAATGCTTATCTAAATCGACGAAGTTTTCATGTAGATGATTTGCTGGAAATTATCCAAATTGTTGATACAGATGGGGCTTTTGTAAAGGAGCCATCGATTATTCACCATGATAAGAATGAAAATACTTATGAGGATAAATATATATACACATCTCACCCTAAGGAAATGTGGATGAGAAATATCATTAAATCTAATATTTTAAATAAATTAGTAACACAAAATAAATTAGCAATAAGAAAAAAACAAATTCCTTATTCAATTTATTATATGTCGTGTAATTTAGACCATGTTTTATATGATGAAAGAAATCTTGAAAAGACTAAAAAAGTTTCTAAATCACTTGAGTTTTCAGATAAATTTGAAGATGAAGAATATCGATTTATTGAATTTATGAACCGGTTTATGATTTCAAAAAATATTGACTACATAGAAAGTTGGAAATTAATTCAACACAAATTTAACTCACTTCAAAGATATTCAAATTTATGGCTGTATTTAAAAAAGTTTACATAAAACGTTTATTATTAAATTTCAATATATTTAATAAAATATTAATTTCATCAATTAAAGTAAATTATCTAAATTAAAAGAGCCCAATTTCAGTAAGGACTGAAATTTGGACTCTTTATTTTTTTAATAATTAGATTTATAATTTATTTTTTAAGATTATAAAATGCGTCTAAGCCTAAATATACAGCTTGTTCACCTAATTGATCTTCGATTCTAATTAATTGGTTGTATTTAGCAACACGGTCAGTTCTTGATGCTGAACCTGTTTTAATTTGACCTGTATTAGCTGCAACAGCAATATCAGCAATTGAAGTATCTTCAGTTTCACCACTTCTATGTGATACTACAGCAGTGAATCCAGCTTTTTTAGCCATTTCAATCGCATCAAATGTTTCAGTTAAAGTACCAATTTGGTTAACTTTAATTAAAATTGAGTTTGAAGTGTTAGTTTCAATTCCACGAGCTAAGTATTCAGTGTTAGTAACAAATAAATCATCACCAACTAATTGAATTTTATCACCAAGTTTATCTGTTAATAATTTCCAACCATCCCAGTCATTTTCATCCATACCATCTTCAATAGAAATAATCGGATATTTTTTAACTAAGTTAGCATAATAATCGACTAACTCTGCTGGTGTAAATACTTCTTTAGTTGATTTTTTAAAGACATAAGTATTTGAATCTTTATCATAAAACTCTGAGGCGGCAACGTCAAATCCTAATAAGAAATCTTTACCTGCTTCATATCCGGCTTCTTTAATTGCTAATAAGATATTATCAATTACGTCTTCATTTGATGCTAATTTTGGAGCGAATCCACCTTCATCACCAACTGCAGTTGATAGTCCTTTTTTCTTTAAAATAGCTTTTAAAGCATGGAATACTTCAGCCCCCCAACGAACCGCTTCTTTAAATGAAGGGGCACCAACTGGGAAAATCATAAATTCTTGGAAATCAATTGGAGCATCTGAGTGAGCTCCACCGTTTACGATATTCATCATTGGAATTGGTAATTGTTTAGCGTTAAACCCACCAAGGTATTGATATAATTCTAAACCTAGTAAATCTGCTGCTGCTTTAGCAACTGCTAAAGAAACACCAAGGATTGCGTTTGCACCTAATTTTCCTTTGTTTTTAGTTCCATCTAAGTCAATCATTTTTTGGTCAATTTCTAATTGATCTAAAACTGATTCACCGATTAATGCTGGAGCTAAGATATCATTAACATTAGCAACAGCTTTTAAAACACCTTTACCGAGATAACGTTTTTTATCTCCGTCTCTTAATTCAACTGCTTCATGCTCACCTGTTGATGCTCCTGATGGTACTAAAGTACGACCAAATGCACCTGAGTCTGTTAATACTTCAACTTCAACAGTTGGGTTACCACGTGAGTCTAATACTTCACGTGCGTAAATACTAGTAATAAATGGCATAATTTATTTCTCCTTATTTTTTTATTAGTCCGTTTAACTATTTACATTATACTAATAAATATGTCCTTTTTCAAATAATTACCTAATGAAAACGCATGCATCGGCTAATTAGTTTAAATAGTTTAAATTCATGTGATATAAACTTTCTCTAATTGGAATAAAAATTATACTAGTAATTATTCCCTTTGAAACATTTAATAAAGCATAGTTTGCAATAATATAAGTTAAATATAATTTCCAATTAGATAAATCTACCCCAAAGACATTAGTCATTCCTGGATCATCTAATAAAGTAAAGACCGTAAAATGAAATCCTTCTAAAGGGATTATTTCTAAAAAGTAAGCATAAAGACTTAAATATATCGGAGTTGTAATAAAGATATTTAAAATAATCATTACTAGTGATAAAACAACTGTAACTCCAATTACCGTTATAATAAATTCAGATGGACTAATTTTAGTAACATTACATTCTTTTCTTCTAAATAAAGGTTTTTCTTCTCGGTTATATATTTTAGAAATCACATAAAAAGAAGCCATTAAAGTAATGCTTGCGATCATCGCGATTACTTCCCCCCAAAGTTCTGTTGGAACTAAGATATCACCTTGGATAAACTGTCTTAATAATCCTCTAATTAATATAATTAAAAGTGTTTTATTAAAACCAATTGAGATAAAAGCCACTAAAACAACTATCTCACTTAAATCTATTTTTAACCAAGGAAGTCCTAGCGGTATTTCAAACAATGATAACACCACCGCTAATGCCGCAAAGGTTACGATATAAAGCATTTCTTTTATTCGCCAGTTTTTTTCCATTTTATTTTACCTCCTTAAAATAAAAAATTGCCTGACGAATCATACTCGGGCAATAAAAAATAAAAAATTATCTTCTTTCATCCAGACTTTAACTGTCGGTTCTTGAATTTCACAAGATCATGCATTACGCGCGCAGACTATCACTGCCGGTAGGGAATTACGCCCTGCCCTGAAGATGATTCATTTAATTTATTTTAACATTTTTAATTTATTTTACAAGAAAAGTAACTATGTATGCGTTTTATTTTTTAAATATTTAGTATTAAAGTAAGCCTTATTGTATAATACGATTAGAAAAGACGAAAAGAGGTTTTTATATGGAAAACAAATTTGCTGCATTAATTATTATGGACGGCCTAGGTCTTGCAGCTCCTTCAGATTCTAATGCCGTAAGTCTTGCGAAAAACGATTATTTAGATTATTTATTAAAGACTTATCCAAATAGTACTTTAAAAGCTTCAGGTGAAGCTGTTGGTCTTCCTGAAGGCCAAATGGGTAATAGTGAAGTAGGACATTTAAACTTAGGAGCCGGAAGAATTGTTTGGCAATCATTATCAAGAATTAATAGTTCAATTAAAGATGGTAGTTTTTTTGAAAATAAAGCTTTTATTCAAGCGATTAATCATGTTAAGAAAAATAATTCTAAACTACATTTAATGGGTCTTGTCTCTGATGGTGGTGTTCATTCTCATTTAAATCATTTTAAAGCCTTATATGATTTAATTTCAAAGTATGAATTAGAAAACAAAACATATTTACACGCCTTTATGGATGGTAGAGATACTAAAACTGATGGTGGATATGATTATTTAAAAGAATTAATTAATTATGGCTTTCATGTTGCAACCGTTTCAGGTAGATATTACGCAATGGACCGTGATAATAACTGGGATAGAATTCAATTAGCTTATGATAATATGACTTTAGGAAGTAAGGAAGTATATCCTAATGCTTTAGATGGCATAAAATCATCTTATGAAAATGGTGTTACCGATGAATTTATTAAACCATTTTTAGTTAATAAAGATGGCTTAATTAAAGATAACGATGCCGTTATCTTTGTTAATTATCGTCCTGACCGGGCAATTAGAATGAGTACCGCTATTTCAAATCCTTTAGCAACGAAAGAATTAGTTACCGATGATAAACCTCATTTTAATTTATCACATCAACTTAAAAACATCTTTTTTGTTTCAATGATGCATTATAAAAAAACTGTTAAAGGAGTCCTCGCATATCCTCTTCAAAGTTTTAATGATTTATATGGTGAAGTAATAGAGAATGCTGGTTTAAGTCAAATAAGAGCGGCTGAAACTGAAAAATACGCTCATGTTACCTTTTTCTTTGATGGTGGTAAAGAAGTCCCTTTAAATCATTCAAAAAGAATTCTAGCTGAATCACCTAAGGTTGCTACTTATGATTTAAAACCTGAAATGTCGGCTTATGAATTAACTGATAAAGTTATCAAAGCTTTAAAAACTAAAAAATATCAAACAATGATCCTAAACTTTGCCAATCCCGATATGGTTGGTCATACCGGTTCGATTCCCGCAACTACTAAAGCAGTTGAAGTTACATTAGAATGTACTAAAAAGATAGTCGATGTAATTGTTAATGAACTAAAAGGAATCGCAATCGTTTTAGCCGATCATGGTAATGCCGAACAAATGCGTGATGAGGATGGAAATCCTCATACTGCCCATACGACTAATTTAGTTCCTGTTGTAATAACAAAACCAGGTCTTAAATTAAGAGAAGGTGGCGCACTTTGTGATGTCGCACCTACTTTACTTGACTTACTTAATATTAAACAACCAGAAGCAATGACTGGTAAGTCATTAATTATTAAATAATCCTTTTTACTAAAAAGACCATAATATCACAAGGTATTATGGTCTTTTATTATTTATCTAAATATTTAATAAAATCAAAGAGATTTAAATGTTTATAATAACTAGAAGTATAATCAAAATCATCAAGTGATACGATAATTCTTTCATAATTATCTTTAAGATGATAAAACGGTCTTGTTTCTCTTTCTCTAGTTTTAGGATCAATTAATGATTCCGTCACCTGTATATAGGTTGTAACATCATCCTTTATAGCGACAAAATCTATTTCTAAGTCTCTAAGAACCTTACCTGTATAAACCAAATAACCTTTTTTAATAAGTTCAAGATAAACAAAGTTTTCTAATACCCTACCACGATTACTATCTTTATTTGGGATTATTTGGTTTCTAATTCCAAAATCTATGACATAATACTTATTAAGGGTTTTAAGAACTTCTTTTCCCATTACATCATATCTCATACATTCATATAAAAAGAATGATTTAACCATTAAGTCTACATAATTATTAACAGCATCATAAGATACATTAATTTTATTACTTTTCATATGGTTATAAATATTATTTATAGAAATTTGGCTACCGACATGTTCTAAAATAAATCTCGCAACTGCGAAAAACTCTCTTTCTTTAGTAATTTTACCGCGTAAAATAATGTCTCTTTCAAAGATAGTTAAAAAAGTATCTTCTTTTAACTGATTTTTAATAATATCATTTTTAGCTAATACAATTCCTGGAAAACTACTATCTAAAAAATTAGCATAGCTTTTATTAAACTCTTTTTCATTTTTAAAGATCAATAACTCTTGATACGATAATGGATAAACTCTTACCGTTAAGTACCTACCTGATAAATAAGTTAAATGTTCACCTAAAAACATTCTAGCATTAGAACCGGTTGCATATATATCTATATTATAACTAACTCTTAAAGAGTTGATTACTCTTGCCCATTCATTAATTTCTTGCACTTCATCTAAAAACAGATACATTTTTTTATTGTTTATAGTTTTTCCTTCAATATATTTATGAAGAGCATCTTTATCTCTTAAATAATCAAATTTAGTTTGTTCATAGTTGATAGATATGATTTGTTTAGATGTAACACCATTATTTAATAAATAATTTTGCATCATTTTAAGGATGGTAGATTTTCCACTTCTTCTTACACCAATTAATAACTTAACGTAATCTGTATCTTTTGAAGCAATTAATTTATTTAGATAGGTTTCTCTTATTATCATAAAATTAATCTCCTAATATTATTCGATTTAATAATACTAAAAAAATGTAATATTTGCAAGTTTTTAGGTTATGAACCTGAAAAAATGTAATTTTAACAAGTTTTTAGGTTGTAAGTTTTAAGAGACACAATAATTATTTTAAAATATTACCTAAATTATCTAATACTAATATATTAACTTTTTTATTTTTTAAAGTATGAGTATCAATTCCAATAAAGTTCTTATAATAAAAAATATCACTACTAATCTTACCGTGATAAAACAAATTTAATCTTTCACTATGAAAATGACCAAATATATAAACTCTATCACCAGTATCAAATTCATTAATAAACTTAACTGTATCAGCAAAATTATCAATATACCATCTTGATTTAATTAAATCATATGAATATCCAGCGTGGATTAAGACTTTATTTCCAATTTCTATTTTTTCTTGCATATTTTTAAGTAAAGAAATTAAGTAAGGATGGTTTTTATTTATTGAGTCTCTAATTTTTTCAGTCGTATTACTATCTTTATCTGATAATTCAATTAAAGTATTTCCTAGACCATTATATCTAACATTAAAAATACCATCATCTTTACCTAATAAAAAGTTAAGTAAAAAATCATCATGATTTCCTCTAATCATTAACAATCTATTTAAGTCGTTAAAATGTTTTAAAAATCTTAAAACCATTAAGTTTTCATTGCCACGATCAAAATTATCTCCTAAAGAGATTAAGATATGATTTTCATTTTCTAAATCAAATCCTTTTTCTTCTAGGGCTTTTGATAAATACTTAAGATTACCGTGAAGATCACTAAATAAAAAATATTTCTTTTTTTCCATATCAATATTTTAACATGAA
>JBBACV010000034.1:0-9963 GCA_041656835.1 Acholeplasmataceae bacterium
GTAGGTGTTATATATTGGGTCAGTAGATACTGAGCAAGGTAGAGCGTTGTTTACAATAATCCAATTATGATTCTTTGTCAACTCTCCGCCCCATGGCTCCCAGATGCAGGGCTTCGGGCCTTCCAATCGGCCACTCACAAAGATGCCATCGCCGTCAATTTCCTTCAAAACCAGTACTTCGTCTCCGGCACTAAAGGCTTTCGCCGCACCTGTAAGTGCGCCATTGCTTCGCTCCACCGCACTATCCTGACAGTGGTAGAAAATCGGGACACCACTATACGTGCCAAGTCCACTGACGTTGACAGTTGCGGTGTCCCGAAGTTCTTCGGTTGCATCTGCACCCTTGACTTCAACAATAGTACCTTGGTAGTACTTCCAGCCCTGCACTTCACCAAGGTTCTTGAAGTTCTTAGTCGGCATGAGCTTAGCTCGTGGTGCAGGTGATTTGGTAGGTTACATAGAGTTCGTCGTCCGCGATAACTGCACGAGACGCGGTGAACTTCTTCCCACACATCAAGTAGCCAGTTGCCGCAGTCTTCGCAGCTTCGGTCGAAAGGAACGCACCGTAAACGGTGATGCTGGCAGCCATAACAAAGTGTGCTTTGCCAGCAACTGCGTTTGTAATCACTGCTGTCGAGGTGTCCGCAGTAGTGTACTTTGGCTTGTTGGTCGCCGGATCATCGTAGTCTGCGTCCTGGCACTCGCCGTAAGTACCTGCTGCGCCAAGGCACGCAGCTGCCGTATTCCCAACTATGGGAGTTACATTGTTTTTGAAAATGCCCACGTACCAGATTTCAGCAGCAGCTTTCGAGATATCATGAAACATGATGTTCAAAAGTCTTGCCATGCCTTCAGTAGTGAAGGTGTTCGGTGTAGGCTCCCAAGCACTGTGAAGACAGGTGTCCCCGCGGAAGTGCTCACAGCGAACATTTCCTGTGAACTTCACTCTATCGTCGCCGCGAAGGAAGTGCTTCAGTGCGTACATGATGTTGCTGTTCGAGATGAACTTCTTAAACAAGTCGGTAGGTTTCATATCACCTTCCCATTTCTAACGACCTCGCACGTAGCAGAGTCCGAGAAGCCAACTGCACTTGACTCGCTTCGTTTGAAAGTCGCCAGGTATTTGAAAACGTTATTGTTGAATACAAATGCAGATGCAGCAGACTTGGTGCCAGGAAAGACTTTGACCTTGCTCTTCGAGAGATTCGCAAGTCTGCCTGACGGCAAACCAGCTACAAAGCCATCAATAGTTAGCCAGACAGGCACGTCGTTCAGTGTCTTCGTGTGCTGTGTCATAGCGTCTTCGAGGTCGCCAAGCCCGTTACAGTACTGAAGTGATCCCGCGACAGATGCAGGACCGACCTTTTTGAACACTTTCTTCTCACTTCCATCAAACAGCAGGTAAGTTCCATCTTCGCAGCCAAGGTACAAGACGCCATCTGACTTTGCAATCAGATTAACTTCCGAAGGAGCTTGCACCTGCCACAGCCCGTCAAACAGCTGGTACTGTAATGGCTTTGTACGATACACGGTGGAACCCACACTACCGTAGATTCTGCTATTTGCATGGCAGAGTGAAGTGAAGTTAAGAGCCGGATGACAGTAGGAGGATACTAAGGGTTCAGTCGTCTGCGGCGTGGTAGTTAGAAGGGAAGTTTCAGAGCTTCTGAATAGTACACTGCCGTCCGGCTCAGTTAGCCAAACAGTGCAATTTGCCGGGAGGCCGGAAAGAAGGATGCCGCCAGTCGAACCAAGCTCGATAACAGCGTCCTCGCTCGCTCCACTCTGCACTCCTTCGGACTCGACTGTAACTGCAACCGTGTACCTGCCAGGTGGCAGTCCTCCAACGGTTTCAGACAGCACAGGCGCGTCCGGCACTTGCAGCCCCCAATCCCCAAGTACGCCAGTGCTCAAGTTGTAGGTTCCGCAGCAAGCTGCACCAGAAAAGTACACTACATCGTCCACACGCACGTAGTTCAGTTTGCCCGCACTGTTCACAGCCCCGAGAGAACTTGCAACACCAGCTTGTACTGCGTACAACTGCGTTGCATCCGCGCACAGCATCATACTTGCATCCGCAACGAGCGAGTGTGCTCCCGGAAGAGCACACCACAGCTCGTACCCCGGACGCTTGACAAGCAGACCTTCTTTCGTCACGTCTGCATTCAAGACTATGTGCGGCGTGTTAATGTCGTTTCCCGAAGGATTGACATTAGACATTCCTTTGAATGGACCAAGTCTAACAGGCTTAGACATTCCAGTAGCTACCCGCGTGATGGTATCGCATCTTTGCAATATGGTTGAAAAGTAAGTTAATGCCGGAGTCCGGATTCCTGCGATTGAAGGACAAGTTGTACATGCTTGCAGAGTTTACTTTCTGCTCCTCGTCCTGCTCAAGGATTTCATACAAGAGCCATGCCGCGCCGTACACGAGTATTTGGCGCTGCAAGTGTACCGGAATCGCCGTTGGAGTGTCTGATGCATCCTCCAACGGGTCCGGATACGCTTTTAGCAGCAAACTGATAGCTGTGACTGTCGAAGGAATGTTCGCGTACCAAAGGACTGTGTCTTCAAGGCAAACAGCTGTCAAGCTCCCCTCTACTGTGAGGTCCGGGAAGTCGTCCCAAAACTCATCAAGAGTGCTGTACACCAGTAAGGAGGCCGCAGTTGACGCGTTCTTTGCCTTGAGAAGTCTGGTAGAAATTCCTGTTGTGACTGACACAGAGGCATAGGCCGTTGCAAGTACAGTGTCTACCGACGCGAACTTTCTAAGCGGAAGGTCACAGATGTCCACCGCCTTGTAGTATGCGTCATTTATATGGTTCCCGTAACTTGGTTCGAGACTGGCGTCCTGTATCAGTTCACCAACAGCGTCTTTCAGTTGCTGGAAGTTCATGAGAAAGCTCCTGTGTTACATCGGACTCTTGGTGATGAGCACGTGCACTCGGCCGGTCCCAGCTGCGATCGTCCCGGCATTTGCCATCAACACCGAAATAGTCGGAACCGTAGTCGCAG
Source organism: Acholeplasmataceae bacterium (assembly GCA_041656835.1). Classification (GTDB taxonomy): domain Bacteria; phylum Bacillota_I; class Bacilli_A; order Acholeplasmatales; family Acholeplasmataceae; genus Acholeplasma. The sequence goes on from JBBACV010000034.1 coordinate 3,016, forward strand.
CGCCGGTCAGCACGTACGGAGCCGCTTTCGCAGCAGCAGCCTTCGCAGTTACCCAGTCACTCGCAGTCGGTGCGTACATCGCAGGAGTGGCGACCGTAACATCGGTGTTCGCAATAAAGTCATCGTCGTCCACCGTAGTACCTTTGCCACCTGTGGTGATCGCGTTAGTCGCGAGAGTCACCACACCAACGTCGATCGTAGTTCCTGCGGTGAATGCAGCAACGACCTCGAAGATGATCTGCTCGATGTACACCAGCTCTCCTGCGGTAGGAAAGGAAAAGCAGACCGCGTACTTGTCCTCGCAAGCCGAGCCAACAAGCAGACCGGAAGTAATCCAGAACGGATTATGCAGGACATTCGTCCGCTGATCCGTGCGTCTGTAGTCAATTACAGTTTTTTCTGCCATCTTTGAGTCTCCTTACTTGATTATAGAGTACACGCAAAAGACGATGAAGTTGCCAGTGGTCTGCGTAGTTCCAACTGTCATCGTAACAGTTCCACCGGCAGTACCAAAGTACTTGCCTTCAAACGCAATCAACGTGTCGCGCATTGCACGTTTAAGCCCAAGAGTAGCCACGTCCGCAATGTCGTATGACATAAAGCCAGCTGCTTGTGCAGACTCGCCGTTTCCACTCCACCCAAGACTTACAGTCTTGGAGCTTCCCACTGCACTTACGAGCAGCCACACGTCCATCAGGAGCGCGTAGCGTGGGATTCGGATAAGATTGTACGTGTCCGCAGTAGGAGTAAGCACTGTCTTACTCATTGCAACGCGGTAGTTGTCCGCGAACTTGTTAGTGTATTTGTCAGTTGCCACAGTTGCCTCCTTTCTTAGCCAATGGCTGTTGCGTAGGAGCTGCCGGTAATGACGCCGTAGTCGTGGCCGTTAAATACAACTTTCTTGCAGCCAAAGATGCCGCCGCCGCGTACCATCACGTACCGATTCGCGTCTTTGTAGTACGGCACGAAGGACATTGCAGTTCCTTTGCTCTCACCAGCTCCGCCCCAGGCAAAAGTTGCGGCTTGCGCTCCCATCAGCACGGCCCGGTACACGTTCGTGTACGGCGAGTACATGCGGTCGGTCTTCGAGATCAGCATACCATTGTACTCGATTTCGACTTCCGGCATCCCGAGCTTGCCTGCGGCACGTACCAAGTCACCCCACTGGCCGATGTCGAAGTTGTGCCGGAGCTGATCGAAGACGTAGTTATGAAGCAGGACTCGAAAGTAATTCTTCCCGTTCCGCTTCATAGGACGCAGCTTGAAAGCGCCTCCTGTCGGGTTCTCCGCACGTTGTTTCAGCCGGTCCAGGAAGGTCAAATCCAACACGTCCGCGCCCGTAAGACTGGCTTCTGCCACGTCGTTTACGGTCAAGTGATTGTTGGTAGTCGGCTCAGTACAGGCTTGAGCGAAAGTCTCCCCGTTGATCTTGAAGTTGCTATTCCCGCAGAGCGTGTTAATGACGACTTGGGAGATCTGTTCGATCCACCACTCTTGCAGGCCGTCCCGAGCTTCGACCATTAAGTTGTACGGAACTCGCTGCTCTTCCATCTTCCCACCAGTGTCAACTGCGTGGTTGAGTTCTTCAATTGTCATCTCAAAGTTGTCGAACAGCAACTGTTCTTCGTTGCCTTCGACTTCTTGTCTTCCGACACGACCTGCACCTGTCAGCGCACGTCTAATATCGAACTTCACAACATCACCTTCGCCCTTGCCGAGGTCGGTACGCAGCTGCACATGTGCATCCGTACCAGTGCCGACGAGGTAAGAGTAGTCATTGGTCGCCTTTACTCGGGCGAACAAGTCCTTTGACCACTTTTTCCTTGTAGTGGCATCGTTCGTAAGGAACTTGGTTTTTGGATTATCAGGCATTTCTTACATCTCCTTGTCAGTTAAAGTTGCACACAATGTGCGGCACGAGCTAAGGCAACTCGTTTCTCATGTACTTCTCGTACACGTCGGAAGGAACTTTACTAAGTTCATCCTCGTCCAAAGCATCAATTCTTGCAGCAGTCCATCCTGTGGCCATTTTGGTGTCTTTCGGAACGGCCACTACACTGGATGGCGCATTTGCAGGTGTCGGCGTCTTCGCCGGTGCTGCTGGTGCGGCGGGAGTCTTCGGCTCCGGCGGCTTTGCTTCCTGTGCAGGTTTCTTGAAGTCGGGATGATACCCCTTGATAAGGTTATACAAATACTTGTACGGAGAAGTCATGCTGTAGAGTGAACGCTGCACTGAGAGTTCTGCTACAGCAGGGAGAATATTGTGCTCTTTAGCGAGCCGTGCACTTGCCATATCAATAATATCTGCTACGCGCTCAGGCGTACAGACAGAATCTACGTCTTTGAATGCGTCAGTATAGCGCATCATATCAAGGAATTCTTCGTGCATTCCTTTGTTTCGGGACAGCAGGTCTCCGACCTCGCGCTGGAGCTTGACGATTTCAGGTTCAATTGCGACCTTCTTTGTAACTTTGTCCCCAGTAAGTTCGTCCTCTTCGACTACTTCTTCGAACTCCGGACTTGCCTTGGCGTTTGCAACAGCTACGTCACGCTTCAGTTCGCGGAGTACAGTCCTTAAGGAAGAGATTTCTTCTTGTGCCTTCTGGAGTGCAGTCTTCTCTGCAACAGCAGGCTCCGCCGGAGCTTCTTCCTTTGGAGGTTCGACTTCTGCCGTCTTCGGCTCTTCTTTCGCAGTTTCTGCAGTAGGCTCTGCGACAGGTTCCACAGGAACTGCTGGAGTCTCCTCTTTAGTATCGGGAGCAGCTTCCGCAGGAGGTTCAGGAGCAGTAACTTCATCTTCCTCTCCAATCAAATCCGCCGGATCGATGTCCAGTCTTGCAAACATGTCAGCTTGTTCTTGATTCACAGTTGTATCTTGTTTCGCATCTGCCATAGTTAATCCTCCTTCTTACTTCCCTTGTTAGGTAGTTGTTTTGAAGTAGCAGAAAGTAACTTGATTTTCAACTCTGCTTCCTGCATCTTCCTATCAAAAGCAATCTGTTCCTGCCACGCCTGGAGAACACGTTGCTTCACACTATACGGAACGTCCAGATACTCTAATATGATATCCGGTGGAATTGCGCCGGGATTGTTGTGGCTGTACTCCATTAGCTTTGAGGCTACACCAGCTCGGCCCGAGGGAGACTCCACTGACTGCGTGAACTCTACGTCGAAGTAACCAAAGCTGATGTCGTTGAAACCTTCGAGTTGCGGGTTCAGCTGTGTGTTGATGTACAGGAGCTCGTCGCCGCTCGGTCCTACGATGCGCCTCGCAGTTGGCATCGTAACGTACTGTTGGATCAGTGTTAGAAGGACACGGCGAACCTGTAACTTGCTCTTTCGCAGATTGTCGAACAGTATGTACAGGACGGAAAATCCACCTTCTTTCCGCTCCTGTACAGCTTGCCCGGATTCCCGGCTTGTAGTCTGGATTCCAAGCAACGGGTCTTCCGCGCCGCTGGTGTTCTTGATGTCCCGCGACATCTGCTCGATGACTACGTTGTAGATAGGAGAGATTGTAGGTTGCTTCTCGAACTTCCAGTTGTTGAACTTGCCAGGAGCGATTTCAAGGTAGAAGGCTGGGTCACTACTGCGCTGCTGATACTCTTCGATGTTTAGAATAGCGCCTGCTTCTGTAGCGAGAATGCCTTTCGGGAGTGTCTGGATAAGGTGCTGGAGCTGCCGGTGCATGGTGTTGTACATCTTCTGCGGGTCTCGGAGCTGTCTAATGACGGAAAACCAGCAGTTGTTGTCTTCGTCCTTGTACCCGGCGAACAGAACTGCAGGAAACCACGCATGTTCCTGATTCATCTTGTACGGACTCGGCCCGTGCTCCAGTACGATGTCCCCAAGAAGGATCGCATAGTGCATTTCTTCCTTCACACTACGTACAGAAAAGAAGTTCGGCGCGAGCAGGACTTGGCCGTCCGGCAGTGGAAGCCCAGCCTCTACCTGCGCTTTAAACTCCTTCATTTCTTTGTCGTGCAGGAACTCGACCTTTCCTGTAAGTGGGTTCTGAAAGTAGTTCACCGGGACAAACTTCTTGTACCAAACTTCAGTAAGTCGATACAAGTCGTCTGCTTCGTTGTAGTACGCGAACTTGTTCTGTGTTCCGGTGGCAGCAACTGCGAACGCATCCGGGTCTACGTTCCAATACGTCGAGATTATGTCTTTCCGAGTCCAGTTCTCAATCACCAAGTACTCCGCGTCCGACAGGTCGTATTGAATACTGTTGGGATCGACGTAGAACTCGGTCCCACGGAGTACACTTGGAACAATCCTTGGCTCGAACGGATTCGTCTTGTCGATGTAGAAGTACAGCAGGCTACGGCCTGCCTTAACTGTGTGCTCGAATGCACTTGTCTCCTTGTCAAGCAAGTGCAGTTTCTTCACGTAGTGGTCCAGAACCTTCTGTACGAACTCGCACATCGGAGCATCTTCAGCTCCTACTGGAACGACGGTGAACTCGTGTCTCGCGCGGGCTGCACTTCCGACAATCATATCGACCTTCGGTCGAATCTGGTTTAGTGTCGTGTTTGGTCTATTGAGTTCGGCCAGTTTCTCCTGCACAAGACTACTGTCTTGGTCTCCTGCGTAGAACTGGTAGTCCGTAATTGCGTTCTCCCGAAACTCTGTTTCAGAAGTCGCAGACTCTGCCTTCGCAATCCAGTCAAGAAGCTGCTGTAGTTCGCCAGCCGGTAGTTGTTTCGTCATATATACATCCATGAGTCAGGGTTGCGAGCAACAGTGTAGGAGGCTCCGCCTCCTCTTTGTCTACTTCGTATTCCAACAACTTTCCCATCTGCGCTTCGCGTCTTAGACGGGTTCCAGATCGCATACGCGGCGTTTTGAAAGTACTCCGAGAGACAAAGTGCATCTGCGATATTCGGACTCTTGACTCCACGCAACTTCATCTGCTTTTTACTTTCTACGTCAATTCCGCCAGATTTGTTGTACGTATACGAAGGACTTGAAAGTTCGTCTGCAAGTTCGTGCCCGAGGTTCACTGTCCTGCCATTCAGCTCCACCGTGATGTCCGGAAAGGAGAACTGCGCTCTCATGCACTTCTCTCGTACCATCCACCAGAGTTCGTCGCGGAGCTTGTCGTACTTCGTGTTGTCGGTGGATTTCGTAGCTACGTTGACGCCAAACACCTGGCGAGCCAGCCCGCACTTGTGCAGCCAGTCCACGACGCCCGCACCAATTCCGATTTCGTCCACTGCTGCGCCGATCGCTCCAGTGTCCGTCATCTTAAGTCTCACGTTCCCGGCAACATCTATCACGTTCATGCCGTTGTACGAAATCCACGGCAGGATCAGGTTGCCTCTACGCGGCAGGATAACACTGTCATCGTCTCCAAAACGTGCAACATCGACACCAAGGTACAGCGGCTCGTCCTCCGGGACGACAATGTCGTTTCCAACGCACTGCACTGCCCAGGCGAGAGGAATCAGCGAGTTCGTATTGCTGCTTGGTGCTTCGCCAGCTACACGAACTCGGTACACGTCGCTGTCCACCCCGTACTTGTCCGCAAAGTACTGGATCATTTCCGGCTTGACGTTAGTGGACTTGCGAGAATCCCAGTGCAGTTTCACCCACTGCTTGGAAATTTCGCTGTGGTAGTGTGTGTCGTAGAAGTACCCGGTGTTCCGAGTCATGTTCCCGATCAACAAGACGCGGTTGTTCTCCTGCGTCATTGCACCTTCGAGCGGAATGAAGACTGGGTCCGGGACACCACTTGCTTCGTCAATCACAATTAGCATGTTCGGCGCGTGGAAGCCAGCGATAGTCTCCGCTTGGTCCTCTGCACTTGCACGAACATTCGCAGTTACCCCGCGGACCCACCACTCTTTCTGGCATTCCTTGAGGTAGATTTTGTCACGTTGTATTACGAAGAAGTTATGAAAGACGCTCTGCCGTAGCCACTTGGAAATCTCGCTCCAGAGGATGTCTTGTAGCTGGCGCGCCGTAGGTGCGGTGCAGATAACTTTGGGGTACGCGTTTGTAAGTTCGAACCACAGAATAAGCCAAGCGGCCGCAGCATCTTTTCCTGTGCCGTGACCGCTACGGATTGTAATTCGCTTGGAGTGTGGCGCTGCTTCAAGGAGCTCCACTTGCTGACTGGAGGGCTTCGCTCCAATAGCTTCGAGGACAAAGTCTACTGGGTGTTCCTTCCAGTACAGCAATCTGTCCACGATTGCAGCGTCAAAGTTGTTGATGGCGGAACTCACAGGTTGGGAACCTCCTCTACGGCGGAGCCGTCCTGCGGAGCGTCTGCAATTGCAGAAACGCGGCCCGCTGTGGCGAAGCCACCAGCAACTTCGTTGCCAGTTTTGCTGTCCACAGGACGTGGGGCCCCAGCTTCGCTGGGAGCTTCACTGGAAGTGAACCCACGCTGTTCCCCGGCTACGCCGGGAGTTGCGCTCTCGCTCCTTTGTTGGTACTTCTTCTCCATCGTGACCACCAGGTGCATGATTCCCGTCAACTCCGTTGGCTTCCCTTGTATCAGCTGATCCTTCTCCTTCAGGAGCTTGTACGCTGTTACAAGATCGCGGAGACTCGCACCCGCGATCTTGTCCGGGGTAATTGCGTTGAGAACTTCCAGTGCACGTTTCTTGACATGCAGACCTTCAAGGTTGCTGTAAGTGTCAAGGCTTGGTGCGAGTTCTCTTAGGCTTTTCACAACAGCTGTGATGTCCTCCTGCGTGATTTCCACAGGAAGCGCCGCCGGTGCGTCAAAATCGTAGTCGAGTTCGGCCTTCATATCTTCCCATACCATTTATAAAGTGCAATGTCAAGGAAAAACTGAGCTTCGCTCAGAAAATTGAGCTTCGCTCAGAAAAAGTGGCTTTGCCACGTGCAGTTTCTGTGCAATTGCACTGGCTTCGCCCTGGTGTCCGGCGCAAGCGCAGCCGGCGTTAGCCTCCTGCAGGACGCCCGCACGAGCTT
>JBBACV010000035.1:0-9618 GCA_041656835.1 Acholeplasmataceae bacterium
CGGGAATCAGGTATTTTAACTTTTAGTCTAACGATGATTGCGATTGTTTTGGCAATTCTTTTTAGAAAAGAATTTGTAGTATTATTAATTGGTAGTTCTAATCAAATGTTAGTTGATAAATCGATAGAGTATACTTTATGGGTTTTACTTACTCAACCATTTATGGCAATCTTTCAAAATTATATGGCGATCTTTAATGGAAGTGGACAACCTAAATTAGGACTTAAAGCTCAATCATTTAGATTGTGGGTTTTAAGAATTCCTGCTTTAATAATTTTATGGATTGCATTTCCTAAAATGAGTCATTCAATTATTTGGACCGCGATGAATTTTTCAAATATATTCGCCTTATTTTATGCCCATTATTTAAGACGCGATATTAACTTAAGAGTAATGGTCAATCTTAACGAGGAACTGACAATATCATGATTAATATAGTTTTATGTCAACCGGAAATTCCTCAAAACACTGGTAATATAATGAGAACATGTGTAGGGACTAACACTAAAATACATTTAATTAAGCCATTAGGATTTAAAATTGATGATGCAAAACTAAGAAGAAGTGCGGTTGATTATTATGATAAATTATATTTTGAAGTTCATGAAAGTCTTGATGATTTTATGAAAAAACATCAAGGAAGTTATTTTTTCTTTACAAGATATGGAAAAAATAACTATACAGAAGTTAATTATAAGGATATTAAAGAAGATATTTATTTAATTTTTGGTTCAGAGTCTTATGGAATTGACCGACTTTTTTTAAAAAATCATTTGGATAAAACTTTAAGAATCCCAATTAATGATAAAATTAGAAGTCTCAATTTAGCAAATTCAGTTTCGATTGCATTATATGAGGTTTTAAGACAAAAGAAATTTCCTGGATTATATGATGAAGAACCAACATCTTTAAAAGGTGCTGATTATTTAAAAAACTTTAAGGAGTAGATTATTTATGGATAAAGTAAAAAACAAAAGAACACAAACGATTGGTGAACAAATTGCTAATGCTGTATCTCATGGTGTAATGACAATATTTGGAGTGGTAGCGTTAGTATTATTACTGTTAAAACAAAATAATGGTTGGGAATTAACCTCTGCTTTAATCTTTGGTATCTCGATAATCTTTTTATATTTAATGTCTACGTTATATCATTCATTAGCTTTTACTAAAAGTAAAAATGTATTTAAAAGATTAGATCATGTTGCTATTTATATATTAATTGGTGGAACGTTTGCCCCAACATTATTATTACTACCTAGCTTAAGAGAATCATATTTATTTAATAATCCCGCTTTAATTGACATGGGTTTATTTATGTTTATTGGACAATGGGCATTAATTATAGTGGGAATTGTCTTTAAATCAATATGGGTACATAAAATGCAAGCTCTTCATGTTGTAATATTTTTACTAATAGGCTGGAGTGCAATTTATTTTATTACTGATTTATATAATTTTAATAAAGCTGCGATGTTATTAATACTATTTGGCGGTATTTCTTATTCGGTTGGAGTGGTATTTTATTCTTTATCTAAATTAAAATACCTTCATTTTATTTGGCACTTATTTGTTGCTTTAGGAACAGTTTTACAATTTCTTGCAATTTACCTTTATTTAATGTAAAGATAAAAATATTTGCATAAAATACTTAAATTAGATACAATAATGAATGTGAAAGAGGTATATGAAAATGAAAATTATGTCAGTTAATGCTGGAAGCTCCAGTTTAAAATTTCAATTATTTAAAATGCCGGAAGAAAAAGTAATCGCTTCTGGAAATGTCGAGAGAATAGGTAATCGTAATGCAAGCTACACTTTAAAGTTTAATGACCATAAAAAAGAATTAGATAATATTACCGTTTTAGACCATTCTGTCGCGGCTAGACTAGTTATCGATTCATTACTTGAAAATAAAGTAATTAATTCTTTAAAAGAAATAAATGGGGTGGGCCACCGAGTAGTTCAAGGAGGGGAAATCTTTAAAGACTCAGTTGTAATTGACGATGAGGTTGTCTTTAAAATAGCATCACTAAACGATTTAGCTCCACTTCATAATCCTGCCCACATTATGGGAATTAATTCATTTAGAAAAGCTCTTCCAGATGTAATTCAGGTAGCAGTTTTCGACACCACGTTTCATCAAACGATGCCAGAAGTAAATTTTTTATATGCAGCACCATATGATTGGTATTTAAAACATGGTGTCAGAAAATATGGCTTTCATGGGACATCTCATCAATACGTATCTGGAATAGCACATGAAAAATTAAATAAAAAAGACACTAAAATAATTGTTGCTCATATTGGTAATGGAGCTTCAATAACCGCAGTAAGAGACGGAAAAAGTATTGATACTTCAATGGGATTGACTCCGTTAGAAGGAATTCCCATGGGAACAAGAAGTGGTAATATCGATCCTTCAGTAATTCAACTTATGCAACAAAAAGAAGGATATTCTTTAGAAAAAACTTTAAATGAGCTTAATAAAAACAGCGGATATTTAGGGGTTTCTGGTATTTCTCATGATTCAAGAGATGTTTTAAAAGCCGCTAGTGAAGGAAACTTAAAAGCTCAATTAGCTCTTAATATTCAAGCAAAAAGAATTGTTGATTATATTGCTTCATATTATGTATTATTAGAAGGCTTAGATGTATTAGTTTTCACCGCTGGAATTGGTGAAAATGCTTCTGAAGTTAGAAAACTAATATGTGATCGTTTAAAAGTAATTGGGATTGAATTAGATGATGAACTAAATAACAAACGAGGTATTATGGAAATATCGACAAAAGATTCAAAAGTTAAAGTATGGGTTATTCCAACTGATGAAGAGGTTGTTCTTGCAAGAGAGGTACTAAGGTTTAAAAAAGATTAAAAGGATAAATAATTATATGGAAAAAATCTACGTAGTAGCGGCTAAAAGAAGTGCTATCGGTTCCTTTCTTGGTAGTTTGAAGGATATTAGTATAGATGATTTAGGAAAACAAGTATTAAACGGACTTTTTAAGAGTGCGAAAATCGATCCCAAATTAGTTGACGAAGTAATTATTGGTAATGTATTAGGGGCGAATCTAGGTTTAGGTTGGTTTCGTAAAATCACAATTGAATCAGGTTTAAAACTAGAGACACCATCATACTCTGTAAATATGGTTTGTGGTTCAGGTATGCAAGCCATCATTAATGGTTATAATTCAATTTTAACTGGTAAAAGAGATTTAGTTTTAACAGGTGGCATAGAACTCATGTCAAATGCTCCACATTATTTATCTAATTCTAGAAGTGGTAATAAATTAGGTGACCAAATTATTGTTGATAGTATCCTAAAAGATGGATTGACAGATCCGTTTTTAAATTTATCAATGGGACTTTTAACTGAAACATTAGTATCTAAATATAACATAACCAAAGAGGAACAAGATTTATTTTCATACCATAGTCAATTAAAAGCAATTAAAGCTAAAAATAGCGGAAAATTTAAAAATGAAATTATTCCAATTAAAATAAATCGTAAAAAAGAAGAAATTAATTTTTCAGAAGATGAATTTATAAGAGAAAATACAAGCTTAGAGAAAATTAAAAATCTAAAACCAGTTTTTAAAAAAGATGGAACTATTACAGCCGGGAGTTCATCGGGCATTAATGATGGAGCTAGTTTTATTTTACTTGCGAGCGAAAGGGCTGTCCAAAAATATAACTTAAAACCTCTAGCATTGATTAAAGGAATTGGTTCAAGCGGAGTTAATCCGGAGTTAATGGGATTAGGGCCAATTGACGCAATTAAAGAATCATTAAAAGAAGCTAAACTTTCATTTAATGATATAGATTTAATTGAAATTAATGAGTCATTTGCTGCCCAAGTTTTAGCAGTTGTCAAAGAATTATCTAAAATATATAATTTAAGCGAACAAGAAATCCTTAAATTAATTAATCCTAATGGAGGAGCAATCGCTCTTGGTCATCCTATCGGGGCATCAGGTAATCGGATTGTAGTTACTTTAGTAAATGAACTACTTAAAAACAACCACCAAAAATATGGACTCGCGACTCTTTGTATCGGAAGTGGGATGGGACTTTCTTTAATAATAGAAAAAGTTTAATATGCAAACAAATTTAAAAATTAACGATATTATAAATTTAGACATTAAAAGAATGGGAATTAACGGTGAAGGAATTGGTTTTTTTAATCGTTTAGCCATTTTTGTTGATGGGGCAATTCCCGGCGAAAAAATATTAGCTAAAATAACTAAGGTATACAATAACCGAGCTATCGCTGAAATTGATGATGTTTTAAATGATTCGATAAATCGGACAGTACCAATTTGCCCATTGTTTGGGGATTGCGGCGGATGTCAACTTCAACACATAAAATATGAAAAAACTTTAGAGTTTAAAAAAGATATTATTAAAAAAGCTTTTTTAAGATATATTAAACCTGCTCAAAAAATAAATATTAAAAACACTTTTAGTAATTACCAATTCGAAAATTATCGTCATGAAGCAACGTTGCCATTAAAACAAAAGGATAACAGTTTTAGCTTTGGTTTAAACTCCATAAAAACAACCGATTTTATTAAAATTGATCATTGTTATGTTCATCATCTTAAAATAAATGATATTTATAACCTAATTACTACTTATATTAATGAAAATAACATAACTAACTTTTCTATAAATTCAGTTACAATTAAAATTTCTAATTTTAATGGAGATGTTTTAATCGTTTTTAATTTAAACGATAATAATAAATTAGATAATTTAATTGAATATTTAATTAATAATAATTTATCAATTAAATCAATTTATCAAAATATTGATAATAATTACCAATTATTATATGGAAAAGATTATATCGTAGAAAAAATCTTAAATACAACCATTAAAATTACTCCTAATAAATATTTACATCCCAATCCGGTTTTATTAAATGATTATTATCAAATAATATTTAATTATATTAATAATATAAACCCTGAATCAATAGAAATAATTTTAGCTGATAATCAAATCTTTTATGAATTATTAATTGATAATAATCAAAAAACAATTAAACATCAATTTAAATCAAAATATAATTTAACAAAAGAATTAGAAGTTTTATATTTAGAACCTAATAAAAGTGGTTTAAATTATTATTCATTAAATCAAATATTAATAAATAAACCTAAAAACATTATATATTCATCTTCAAATCCATCGACACTTGCGAAAGATTTGAATAAATTAAAAGATATTTATGAGATCAAAGAAGTTATTCCTTTTGATATGTTTCCGTTAACTAGTTTAGTAGAAAGTTTAACTTTTTTAAAACTTAAATAAATATGAAATTTAAAGTTAAGATAGTTCTCTATAAATTAAAACTCTTAAAAAGAAAAAGGGTTTGAGAATAGAAAACTATTTTTATTTTAAGCAATTAAATTATATATATTAATGAATAATTTGTTTAAAACTTGTTATAATAATATTAATATATATTAAATATTTAAAAAAGGATAATTATGATAAATATAAATCATTCCTTGAAAAATCATAAAAAAGATTTAAAAGGAATGTGCACCCTAAAGAAAGTCCAGAACCAAAAAGAGGACTTTGTTTTAACAATTATAGTTTTAAAACAATTCTTAAAGAGGAGGTTTTTCTATGAATGAAATATTAAAGGTATCAAAAATTACTAAAACATTTACCTTATCTAAAAAACAACAAAGACTAGAAAAAACTTACAACAATAAAAAAGTTGCAGTTAGCGATTTATCTTTTGAAGTTTATGAAGGTGAAATTTATGGTCTATTAGGCCCAAATGGAGCTGGTAAAACCACAACATTAAGAATCATTTCTACCTTAATTAAACCAGATCAAGGTGATGTATTTTTAAATGATGTTTCAGTATTAAATAATCCCACTAAGATTAGAAAACAAATTGGTTTTCTAACAAGTGAATTAAAATTAGAAGAGTTTTTTACGCCTAACTACTTATTTGATTACTTTGCAAAATTATATGACTTAAATGATAACGATATAAAAGCTAGAAAAACGTATTTATTTAATAAGTTTGGAATTGAAGAATTTAAGGAAGTGAAAATATCAGACTTATCTAGTGGTATGAAACAAAAAGTTTCATTAGTTATTTCAATTGCTCATGATCCCAAAATAATTATTTTTGATGAACCAACCAATGGACTAGATGTAATAACAGCTAAAACAGTAACAGATTTTTTAATTGAATTAAAAAACCTTGGGAAAACAATTATTTTATCAACTCATATTTTTTCATTAGTTGAAAAACTATGTGATCGGGTTGGTATTATCATTGATGGTAAAATGGTTTATGAAAACCATTTAGACGAATTAGCTAATCTATCGTCATTAGAAGATTTATTTTTCAAACTATATGATGAAACAAGAGGAAATATCGATGAATAAAATTTTTACAATTATTAAAAAAGAATTTAGAAGAACATTTACTGATCCTAGAATGTTAATATCACTTATCTTACCTGGAATATTAATATATATATTATATAGCTTAATGGGTGGATTTATGTTTAATGATGAAAGTAATACTGATTATCAATATAATGTAATTGTTGTTAATCATCAAGAGGACTTAGATTTATTTTTTGAAAATGATCAATTTCTTTTTACTTATTTAGATGAAGAAGATGATTCTTATAAACAAAAATTAGAAGATAAAGAAATAGATTTATATGTTATTTATCCGTTAAACTTTTATGAAGATGCTCTTAACTTTGAACCAGGAGATGAAAAAACTTCTCCAGAAGTTAAAGTCTTTTATAATTCAACTAAAAGTGAATCATATGATGCTTATTCTAATTACTTATTTATTCTATCTTCATTTCAAGAACAAATATCGGAAAAGTTTAGAATAAATAAATCAAATGAAGTATTTGATTTAGCAAGTTCCTCATCTTTAACCATCGAAATTTTATCAACAATGCTTCCTTTTTTACTTGTAATCTTTTTATTTAGTGGCGTAATGCAAGTATCAATTGAATCTATTGCTGGTGAAAAAGAAAGGGGCACGATTGCAACTATTTTAACCACACCAATAAAACGAAGTGAACTTGCAATTGGTAAAATAGTTTCTTTAAGTATAATCGCTTTAGTTAGTGCTTTTTCAAGCTTTATAGGTCTTATTTTATCAATTCCTAAATTAATGGGAAGTGTAGATTTAGAGCTTCAAATTTATGGGTTTAGTGAATATACTTTATTATTTTTAGTTTTAGCATCAACAACGTTATTATATGTTTCTTTAATTTCATTAGTATCGGCATATTCAAAATCTGTTAAAGAAGCTCAATCATTTGCTGTAATTATTATGGTCTTAAATATGATAATAGGAATAACTTCAATGAGTGGTAATGTTTCTCAATCAAGTAATTATTACTTTATTCCTTTATATAACTCAGTTTTATCAATTACTTCAATTTTAAAACTATCATTGAACCCGATTAATTTTATCATTACAATCCTATCAAACTTAGTAATAGTTTTATTAGGCGTGTTTATTTTAAGTAAAATGTTTAGTAGTGAAAAAATTATGTTTAAAAAGTGATGATTCATATAATTTTAATATAACTCATATTTAAGGTATCATATAGTATACATTTTAAGGAGGAAATATGGATTACATTAGAGAAAAAATTATTGATATTTTATTAAATTTAAAATTAGAATTAAAAATCGCTGAAATAGCGAGTGATTTATTATTGTTTATCATTTTAATTATTATAAGTTTATTTATTTACTTATTGATAAAATTAATATTTAATCAAACAATTAAAAAGGTAGCATTAAAAAGCAAAAATTTATTTATTAAAGCTTTTTTTGAAAACAAGTTAATATTAAACTTATTTAAATTAATCCCAGTCTTAATTATTCAAGTAATGCTTAAATATATGCCTAGTATTATTGATTTCACTCAAGCTTTATTAATGGTCGTAATTACATTTTTATTTGTTAAAATAATTAATACTACTCTTGATTTAATTAACACTGTTTATGAAAAAAACCACCAACAAGCGGGTATTAGACCAATTAAAGGTCTAATTAACTTTATTAAAGCGATTGTTGTTACGATTGCTTTAATTATTGTAATTGCTAATTTAATTGGTCAAAGTCCTTTAGCTATTCTAACAGGATTAGGGGCAATGTCAGCGGTATTAATGTTAATCTTTAAAGATAGCATTTTAGGGTTAGTCGCAGGCTTTCAAATGTCTGCTAATGATTTAATTCGTCTAGGTGATTGGATTGAGTTAAAAAAATATGATGTTGACGGTCAAGTCGTTGATGTAACACTAACTTTTATCAAAGTTAAAAACTGGGATAATACAATTGTAACAATTCCGGCATATTTATTAATATCTGATTCTTTTGTTAATTGGCGAAATGTCTTTAAAGAAGGCGGTAGAAGAATTAAACGTTCCATTAATATTGATTTAGAAAGTGTTAAGTTTTGCGGTGAGGATTTATATAATAGACTTTTAGAAATTGAAAAAATTAAACCGTATTTAATAGAAAGAGAATTAGAAATAAAAGAATATAATCAAAAACACAATATCAATGTAGATATTCCCATTAACGGCAGAAGGATGACTAATTTAGGAATCTTCCGTAAATATTTAACTGAATATATAAAATCCAATCAAAATATTAACCAAAATATGACTATTTTGGTTAGACAGCTTCAAACTAATAACAAAGGAATTCCTTTAGAAGTATATGCCTTTTCTAATGAAACATCTATTATAAAATATGAAGCTGTTCAAGCTGATATCTTTGACCATATATATGCATCAATTAATTATTTTGATCTAAAGTTGTATCAAGAACCATCAGGAAATGACTTTAAAAATAGATAATACAAGTTTTTAGCATGATAAAATGGTAAAATATAATTTGTATTACTAATAAAACCTAGAGGTTGCTATGCAATTTTATGTAATAACTTTATTTATTATTATCTTTATTTTTATTGGTCTATTTATTTATATGTTATTTAAAAAGAATAACTTATCATTTGTCTTTGCGATATTTTCATTGTTAAGTATTTTTTATATTGCCGGTATCTTAGGACAGTTATTATCTAACGATTTAGAGACGGCTAAGTTTTTCCATAAAGTAAAATATATTGGGGCTCCTTTAATTCCCAGCATCTTTCTACTTTTTTTATGTCGTTTAAAAAACTACCGGTTTCCTGATTATAAAGTAACGGCGACATTATTATCTATTCCTATTATGGTTATATTTATAATGTTTACAAATGATTTTCACCAATTATATTATTTAAATGTCGATTATGAAATGTTTCATGGTTATTTAGTTTTAGTTTTTGACCGAGGTCCTTTATATTATTCATTTACTTTAGTTCAAGTAACAATTATGATTATTAATTTTTATTTACTTATTAAATTAAAGATGGATCAATATAAAGAATATAGTTTATTTTCAAATGCACTAATAGTTTCTTAAATTTTTCATTTAATTTTATTAATTATTTATCAATTTAGAATTATGCCTAGTGCAGTTGATATCGCACCACTTGGATTTTTAATTCAAGCCTTTATCTTTATAATGGCAATCTTTTATTGCCGTATATTTGAT
>JBBACV010000036.1:0-9508 GCA_041656835.1 Acholeplasmataceae bacterium
TATATCCACCAGGAAGTGCGGGATCACAGTTAAATGAAGCGGTGGTCTTAGCGGGGAATTTAGTCGTTATATTACCATTATTAATTATTTATTTTATCGGTCAAAAACAATTTACCGAAAGTATTGATAGAACAGGGTTGACAGGAGAATAAGATGAAAAAAATAAATATTTTATTATTAATTTTAAGTTTAGTAATTTGGTTAGTTTCTTGTGAGGAAAACGTTGTAAAAATTAAACCAAATGAAGGGGCTTTAGTTCCTTATTTAGACGGTGGTTGGGTATCGGTATGGAATGATGAGTTTGATGGCGATGCTCTTGATGAAACAAAATGGAATTATGAATTAGGTGCTGGTGGTTGGGGTAATCAAGAACTTCAATACTATACTAAAAATAATGCTACTGTAAGTGATGGATTATTAACGATCCATGCTAAAAAGGAAGAAAACTTATATACATCATCAAGATTAACTACTAAATATAAAGGTGATTTTAAATACGGAAGAGTTCAAGTAAGAGCGAAACTCCCAAGTGGAAGAGGTACATGGCCAGCAATTTGGATGATGCCAACTGAAAGTAAATACGGAACTTGGCCAAGAAGTGGTGAAATTGATATTATGGAACATGTAGGCTATGATATGAATAGAATTCACGCTAACATTCATACTAGAAAATATAATCATATGGATGGTACTTCAATGGGACACAGTCAAGTAATTGATAATGTCGCTGAAACATTTCATATATATGAAATGATTTGGGAACCAGATTCAATTCAAATTTTAGTTGATGGACTTCCTCTAGGAATTGGTTTATTTAAATATAATGCCGCCTTTAGTCAAGATGTTCCTTACCATGAAGCTTGGCCTTTTGATGAACATTTCTTTTTAATTTTAAATATAGCTGTTGGTGATACTTGGGGAGGAGCTCAAGGTGTTAATGAAGATATTTTCCCTCAAACTATGGAAGTCGATTATGTGAGAGTTTATCAAAAAGATTATCACTACTATGATGGTTTTAGCCCTGATAAGGCCGAGAACTTAAGAGTTAGCACCCAGTTAGCTAATTCGATTTGGTGGAATCCGACTTATGATGATTTTGGAGTTTCATATTATGAAATATATGTAAATAATGAATTTTATAAAACTTCAAACTTAAATCAAACAATGTTAAATGATCTAACTAATGGTACTTATGAAATAAAAGTAAGGGCAGTAGACTTTACCGGTAAAAAGGGTGAGTTTAGCGACCCCATTACTTTTACAAAACAATAATTTATATCTTTAAAGATTTCGATTTTAACAATTGAAATCTTTTTTCTTATGGTATAATTTAACTAAACAAAAGAGGAAGAACATATGTTAAAAGCTATTATTTTTGATTTAGACGGTACATTATTAAATACTTTGGATGATATTAGCGATGCGGTAAATTACACTTTAAAACATTTTAACTATAAACCTAAAGAAAAAGAAGAAATAAGAAGTTATTTAGGATATGGGGCTAATTATTTACTAACAAAGTCTCTTAATAATAATTTAGATAATTTTGATGAAATTCTTACCTTTTATAAAAATTATTTAGAAAAAAATAGTCGAAATATGACTAAACCTTATGATGGAATAGAAAAAGTTTTAAAGAAGTTAAAGGAAAAATATGTTTTAGCGGTTGTTTCAAATAAACATCAAGAAGCCGTTAGTGAAGTTATTAATTATTATTTTAAAGACACTTTTGAAGTTGTTATTGGGGAAAGAGAAGGGATTTTAAAAAAACCTGCTCCTGATTTATTGAATTTAGCTTTAAATAAATTAAATATAAATAGTGATGAAGCTATTTATATTGGAGACTCTGAAGTTGATTTAAAGACAGCTCAAAATGCTTTATTAAAATCAATTTTAGTAAGTTGGGGGTTTAGAGAATATCATTATTTAAATACTTTAAATTTTGATTATTTAATTAAAGAACCAAAAGAAATTTTAAAAATTATAGGGGAATAAGTATATGAGTTTATTAAGACTTGATAATTTATCAAAATTTTATAAATCTGGAGATGGAGTCTCCGTTGGAATTCAAAGAGTCAGTGTTTCTTTTGATTATGGTGAATTTGTTGGAATAACTGGTGAGTCTGGAAGTGGAAAAACAACTCTCGTTAATGTTTTATCGGGTCTTGATAAATATGAAGACGGAGAACTTTATATAAACAATGAAGAAACTTCCCATTTTACAACTAAAGAATGGGAAAAATATCGGTCTTCTCATGTAGGATTTGTTTTTCAAAATTATAATATTATTGATTCATATACTGTTTATCAAAATGTTTTACTAGCTTTAGAAGTTGAGAATTATCCTTTAAAAGAAAGACGTAAAAGAGCTTTAGAATTAATTGACCGTGTTGGATTAACTTCACATAAAAATCACCGAGCAGCTAAACTTTCTGGTGGGGAAAAACAAAGAACCGTTATCGCAAGAGCTCTTGCTAAAAATTCACCAATTATTATAGCTGATGAACCAACTGGTAATTTAGACAGTGATTCAAGTAAAAAAATCATTGATTTATTATACGAAATATCAAAAGATAAATTAGTTATTGTCGTAACCCATGATTTTGATCAAATTAAAGAATATGCAACAAGAAAAATTAAAATGCATGATGGTGAAATTATAGAGGATAAAATTTTAAAGAAACCATCAAGAACTGATGATAAATTTAAATTTGAAACAACTTCAATGAAATTTAAATCTTTATTTAGGATTGCTTTTAGAAATATTTTGGCAATGCCTAAAAGATTTGTTTTCTTTATTGTTTTACAGTTATTAATAATTTTATTATTTACATATGTTTATGCTAATATGATGACTCAGGCTAGAAGTGAGTTTTTTGATTTTAGTTCTATGTTATCATCATCCGGTCTTTTTGGAATCTATGATGATCATACACCATCTAACCGGATGTTTATTGTTAATAAAGATTTTACGCCTTTAACATCATCTGATTATAGTAAAATTGAATCATATGGTATAGAAGATTCTTATATTTATAAAGATATTACTATGATGGATAAGTACGTAAACTTATCTTTAGAATATCAGATTGACGGTGAGATTAGAGGTTTATTTGATTTTATGACTAGTTCAACTCACGCAATTCCATCTAGTTATGTTAGTAATGTAGGTAATCTTAATAATAATGAAGTAATCCTTTCTAATTCATTTGATGAACTTAAAGTTGGTGATGAGATTACCATAAATTATGTTGAGCAAATTACAGAAGTAATTGACGATTTTGAAATTAATGATGAGCTGATTTGGTGGGAAGGTTCTAATTATGGGGGAACCCTAAGTTATACCATTACTGTTACTTTTAATAATGACCAAAAAGAGGTTATCAAATTACATTCATATAGCATCGAGTATTATCATAATTTTGATTTAAATGATATTAAAGATATTAAAATAGAAAGACTAGGTAGTTTCCCAAGACAAGATACCTTTGAAGTAAAAGGAATCTTTAATGATAACTTTAGCAATACAATTTATTTGCCACATAAATTACTAGATACTAATGAATATGGCAACGTATTTACGATTCAATCTAAAACGGAATCAATTGCCCGAAGAGTCTTTAATAATATTAATAAAAATGAATATAGGGTTATATATCCAACCCTAAATGAAGGGCCTTTAGGGAGTGTCTTTGGTCCAATCAACTTTTTATTATCATTAGTATATTATGCAATAATTGTTGGAATGGGTATCTTTTTATATTTCATTCTTTTCTTAGTCTTAAGAAATGTAATGGAATCAAGAAGAAAGGATTTTGCCATATATAGATCAATTGGAGCTCATCAATCTAATTTAGGATGGCTTGTTTTAATTGAACAATTTATTTTAACAACAATTTCTTTTTTCTTAAGTTTAATGTTTTATAGCATTTTTAGTAGGTATGATTATAATTTATACTTAACATTATCAAATGTGACTAAATTAGATTATTTAATAATCTTCTTAACACTAACCTACCTTTCTAGTTGGTTAGCAAGAAGATTTAATAAAAAAACCTTTAATTTATCAATTATTGAAAATTTAACTGAAAGTAAAGAGTTAGAACTATGATAAAAGTAAATAATTTAAACAAACATTTTAATAAAGGAAAAAGAAATAGTATTCATGTTTTAAATGATGTTTCGATTGATTTTCCAGAAACCGGATTAGTGGTTTTATTAGGACGCTCTGGAAGTGGTAAAACTACTTTATTAAATGTTTTATCAGGTCTTGATAAAACCGACCAAGGAACAATTAGTTATCCAGAATATCACTTTGATAAATATAAAGCTGGGGTTTGGGATAAAATTAGAGCGGAAAATATCGGTTATGTTTTTCAAAACTATTATTTACTACCTAATTTATCTGTTTTTGATAATGTTGCTTTTGTTTTAAAGATGATTGGTATCAATGATGAAAAAATCATTAAAGAAAGAGTTGAATATATTTTAACTCAAGTTGGAATGTACCGTTTCCGTAAAAAAAGAGCAACTCAATTATCTGGAGGCCAGATGCAAAGAGTCGCAATCGCTAGAGCCTTAGTCAAAGATCCAAAAGTTATTATTGCCGATGAACCTACCGGTAACCTAGATTCATTAAATACCCAAGAAGTTATGAATATTATTAAATCTATTTCCCAAAATAGATTAGTAGTTTTAGTAACCCATGAACGTAGTCTTGCCAATTATTATGCCGATAGAGTTATTGAAATATCAGATGGTAAAATCATTAAAGATAATTTAAATACTTCTAATGATGATCATACCTTTAACCGTGAAAATACAATTTATTTAAAAGATTTAAATCAGTTGAGTAATTTAGAATCTAATCATTTAGGTGTTCAATTTTATGCTGATGAAAGTGAAGTGAAAGATACTAAAGTAAGGTTTATTATTAAAAATAAAACTTTATATATTGATGTTAATAGCGAATACGATAAAGTTAATTTATTAAATGAACAATCAAAATTAATTATTAAAGATGAACATTACCAAAAAGCTTCTAAAAAGGAAGTATTTAAAACAACTTTTGAACACGATAAACTTGATACAACAAATATACCAAGAAGTAAACAAATGGTTATATCTTTTAAAAGATCTTTATGGTTAGCAGTTAGAAAGTTATTTAACTTTACTAAAAAAGGTAAACTAATGATGATCTTATTTGTAGTATCAGGTATGTTTATCGCTCAATCAGTTACTGCTATTTATACAACCTTAAGATTAGATTACCGAAGATTTATTAATGTCGATGAAGGGTATTTATTGGTTGATAATAGTAATTTAACTTCAGAAAAAAATGAATTTAATCAAAAGTATAATTTATTAAATTCTCTTTATGAAAATAAAGATTATAATATTATTTTTAATGCTAAAACTAGCTTAGCCATTAAAACTGGCGATGACCCATACCTTCTTGGTAATTCGATGATTGAAATTATGGATACTAATACATCAAGTAAAATAATTGCAGGCCGTTTACCAAAAAATCAAAATGAAATATTAATTTCTAAAAAGTTTTTAGAATCTGAAGCTTTTGAAGTAACTAATATAACAGAAATTGGTATATGGGATATAAATAATTTAATTGGTGAAAAAGTCTTTAACTTCAACAATTTTAATAATCAATCAACCGATAATTACGAAGTTGTTGGGGTTGTTAATTCATCATATAATACAGTCTATACCTTTGATTATAAGGGATATATGATGTTATTTTTGGGAACTGACATCGAACCTAGCTTCGACCAATATGTAAATAATGTTTTAGCAACTACTAATAATGAATTTTATTTATATAGTAAAGATCCATTAATTAGAAAAGCCCTTGAGGATTATGGGTTTAAAGTTACTACAAGTAATGAAGAGGCGATTGAAAAAAATAAGTTAGAAATTAATCAAAATCTTATCTCTAGTTTATCAAGCGGAATAACTTTTATCGGAGGAGCATTATTAGCATTTTACTTTATTATGCGCTCTTCAATGATTTCAAGAATTTATGAAATTGCTGTTTATCGTTCTTTAGGCGTAAAAAGAAGCGAAATTATCGCTTCCTTTATGGTTGAGATTATTGTTTTAACGTTAGTTTCAACATTTGTAGGTTATTTAGGGATGTCATTTATATTAGATTTAATAAGTAAAACACCGGTCGGATCATTAGTTAGTTATCGGGTTGATTTATGGTCTATTTTAATTGGAACGGTAGTTGTCTTTGGGACTAATTTATTAATTGGTTTAGCCCCTGTTTTTGGATTATTAAATAAAACACCAGCAGAAATTATTAATCAATATGATATGTAATTAATTTTTTAAAAGTTCTAAAAGGTAAGGTGATTTATCAATAAAATATTTTACTGGAACAGCAAACAACAACATTACTAAAAACTCACCTAAAAACACTAAAATAAAATTAATAAAATATTCATTCCAAATACTATAGATTAAAGATATTTCAAAACTAATAACTAATCCATTTATTAATGGTGGAATAATTAGTAAGGCAATTAACCATTGCCTTTTTAAAACAATTAATAAACCTAAAGTAATTAAAGTTGCCAAGGTACCAAATAAAGCATCTATTATCCCAAATACTCCTAAATAATTAGCTATAAAGGTACCAATTAATAAACCTAATAAATGTCTTTTATGATAAAAAACTAAGATTAATAATATTTCAGCAATTCGAAATTGAATGGCTTCAAAGCTTAAAAAATAAAAAGTAAATACTAAGATGACATAAATTGCCGCAATAATTACTTCAGTCGTTAATTCTTTTAATGTTATTTTAACTTTCATAATAGACTCCTTGTTTTTTTAAGCGGGTTAAGCTAGGATACCGCTATTTAACTATGTTATTTTACCATATTATGGTATAATTTTAAAGTAAGAAGGTGAAGATTTTGATTGAGTTTAAAGTAACCCATGTATGTAAACAATCTGGAGCAAGACTTGGACTTTTAAAAACCCCCCATGGAGTTTTTGAAACTCCTATTTTTATGCCGGTAGGAACACTTGCGACAGTTAAGACTTTATCTAATGATGAAATAAAATTAGTTTCAGAAGGATTAATTTTAGGAAATACTTACCACTTATGGCAACAACCAGGTAATGAAATTATTAAAGATCATGGTGGAATTAGAGGTTTTATGAATTGGGATGGGGCTTTATTAACCGATAGTGGTGGTTTCCAAGTTTTTTCTTTAGCTAAAATGCGAGATATTAAAGAAGAAGGAGTTACTTTTAGACATCATAAATCAGGTGAAAAACTATTTTTATCGCCTGAACTTGCGATTAAGATTCAAGAAGATTTAGGGGCTGATATTATTATGTCATTTGATGAATGTCCTGATCCAAAACTTGATTATGAATATCAAAGGGATTCTCTTTTAAGAACTCTAAGATGGGCTAAAAGGGGAAAAGATGCTTTAACAACTAATCAAGCTTTATTTGGAATCGTTCAAGGTGGCCTTCATTATGATTTAAGAGAGTTAAGTATAAATGAATTAATTAAAATGGATTTTCCAGGATATTCAATTGGTGGCCTATCGGTAGGGGAGCCTAAAGAGAAAATGTATGATATGACGAGATTTTTAAATCCTTTAATGCCTTTTGATAAACCTAGATATTTAATGGGAGTAGGTGCTCCTGAGGATTTATTAGAAAATGTAATTAATGGAATAGATATGTTTGATTGTGTTCTACCTACTAGAAATGCTAGACACGGTACCGCATTAACGACGGTTGGTAAAATCCAAATTAGAAATAAAAAGTATGAAAACGACCAAACATTCTTAGATCCTAACTTAGGTTTAGAAGCCTCAAAGTATAAAAAAAGTTATTTAAGACATTTATTTAAAGCTGAAGAAATGTTGGGAATGCGAATTTTATCAATTCAAAATTTAGGCTATTTAAAACATTTAATGAAAGAAATAAGAGAAGCGATTAAAAATGATCGCCTCTTAGATTTTAAAGAAGAATTTTACAAAAAGACAAATTATCCCAAAGTTAAGTATTAAACCCTTTATTTTTTCACATAAATAGTTTACAATTATAGTGATAGGAGTGATTACTATGGTATTTGACCAAAATGATGAATTTAATCAAAAACCCATTATAAAAGTTGTTGGTGTCGGTGGCGGAGGAAACTCAGCTGTTGATAGAATGATTAAAAACGATGTTAAAGATGTTGTTTTTGTCGCAATGAATACTGACGCACAAGTTTTAAAATTATCTCGTGCTGATATAAGACTTCAAATCGGTAAAAGATTAACTCGAGGGCTTGGTGCCGGCGCAAAACCTGAAATAGGTAAACAAGCTGCCTTAGAATCAGAAGAAGAAATTAAAGAAGCTCTAAAAGATTCAAACATGGTCTTTATTACTGCTGGTATGGGTGGGGGAACCGGAACAGGGGCTGCCCCAGTTATTGCTAAAATAGCGAAAGAAATGGGAATATTAACAATTGGTGTTGTGACAAAACCATTTTCATTTGAAGGCCCTCTTAGAATGCAATATGCAATAGAGGGGTTAGAAAACTTAAAACCTAATGTCGATACTTTAATTGTAATTCCTAATGAAAAATTATTTGAAATAGCTGACCGTTCAACAACATTACTTCAATCATTTAGAGAATCAGATAATGTCTTAAGAAAAGCTGTTCAGGGAATTGCTGAAATTATCACCGCTCCAGGTTCTATTAATGTTGATTTCGCTGATGTTAGAACTGTCATGGAAAACAAAGGTACCGCTTTAATGGGAATCGGAATTGCCGAAGGTGAACAAAGAGCAATTGAAGCAGCTAGGAAAGCTCTTCATTCGAGGTTACTTGAAATAACCATTGATGGTGCTACAGATGCAATCGTCAATGTAACATCATCAAGTAACGTAACCCTATTTGAAATTGATGAAGCAATTAATGAAATTAGAAATGCTACTGATAATGATCTAAATATAATTTACGGTCAAGCAATTAATGATGATTTAGATAAAGAAATGATTGTAACAATAATTGCCACGGGATATGACTTACGAAGTAAGGAAAGTTCTTTAGGCTCATTAGTAGAAGAATTATATAAATCTAAAACCGATAAACAATTAAAACTAACTGAAGAAGGCTTAATGCCTGTTAATGAAGAAGAGTCAGAAAAAGAGTTACCATCTACGGAAAAGTCAGATAAAAAAATATTACCATCATGGTTAACAGGAAAGAAATAAAAGGCTTAACAAGCCTTTTTTAGAGGAAAAAAATAATGTTAAAAATAGGAATAGTTGGACTACCTAATGTCGGAAAGTCTACTTTATTTAATGCAATCACCAAAAAACAAGTCGAAGCTGCTAATTATCCTTTTACAACCATTGAACCAAATGTTGGGGTTGTTGCGGTAAATGATCCCAGAATGCCACTACTTGCAAAAATATATGGACCTAAAAAGATTATTCCAGCAGCTGTTGAATTTATTGATATTGCAGGTTT
>JBBACV010000037.1:0-9446 GCA_041656835.1 Acholeplasmataceae bacterium
TTCCAGGACGGATATCTTAAATCTAAAGGTTTATTAATGAGCGATAGAACAGTCGAAGCAACAAGGGAGACTACAAATGGCTGACGTGGAAAGAATAGATAGGGCAACGGAAGACCAACTTATTGCCACCGTAAAAATGGCGGCCGAAAACACTGCTGCAGGTGATCAGCCTTCTGATGCGGTTGTAAAGGCCATGCAGAGTACGGGCATCAACCAGAAGTTTGCCAAAGCAATATGCGATGCGTACAATAAGAACAAAACACTTGCGGTGTTTGCTACGCAGGATCCTAACGAGCGCTCAGAGCCATTCGATATAGTGGACTCCGGTGCCGTAGATCTGAAGCTCAAGATGGCATCCTACGATATAGTGGACGGAGCAGAGGATCTTCCAGACGATCTGCCGGCATACTCCGAACCAGTTGTAAAAGAAGCCGCACCAATAAAGAGCCGCTACGTAGCCGATATGGAAGAGCTCAAAGTAACTCCTGCTATCGACAATATAAAAAAGAAATGGGCGGCATTCAACGCCGGGTGGCACGACATAGTTCGAGGCTGGGAGCATAAAAAAGAGCAATTGGTGCAGAAAGCGGCATCGATTGCCCGCAGCCCCATAGGTGTTTCCAATGATGTTTATGAGAACATAGCCGACTCGGTTGCAGGCGGCCCTGAGTTCCTTGCAGACCTTGCCAAGGTTGCAAAGATAAAATGTGATTACGAGAGACAGTCGAGTGCCCTGCAGCTGGACCACCAGATGGTCAAACTTGCAGCCGAATGGGACGTCACAGATAAACTTCATTCTGCAGGTACTGTATTGAAGCAGCTCTTTACCGAATGTTCCAATAACATAACAGTGCTGGAGAAACAGGCCGCAGGTCTGGGGGCACTACCTTTGACATTCGCCACCGGAGGAATAACTGGTGCCACCAGGGCACTATCCAGCCTGGCCGATGATGTTATGGGTGCCAAGCAGATGTCCGATGCCGCCGGACTTGAGAGTCCAGGCAAAACATTGTCGGTGCCCTTCCTCAGGACCAATGCAGATCTGGACAGGTTGATGAACTTGTCGGATATAGGCGCAGACCCCAAACTCAAGTTCTACTCACCCTCGGATCTGGCCGATTCATACATGTCGGTGGTAAAGCAGTTCCCGCAACTGGAGAAATCCAGAAACCTTGAAATGCTCAAGGCGTCGATACACAAATACCTAGCCCAGAACGGCCGGCTGGATCTTGCTGATATCGGCGCCATATCCAAGGGCATTACGGAACTTAATAAAAACATGGCTGCAGATATGTCTGCCACGCAGGTGCCGGATACCAGAGGCGAGCTGCCGGCAATACCAACCCCCAGCCTATTGTCCTCAGAGGGCATGTCTCCTGTGATGCAGGCGCTTGATTCTTTTATGAAACAGAAGAAGGATGAAAAAGACGAGAAGCCGGAAACAGGAAAAAACACCAACTATGATGTGGCGGGGCAGAATAGCAGGGCATCCAAACAGTTGGCTGAAAAGGACCAAAAAAAGATAGAGAACAAACCAGAGCAGAAAGCCCTGCCGGATAAAGGCGTCACGCCTGCCATAGGTTCTGGAATCAGGATAAGCGAAGATGAGGCAGATAAGGCCATGGCGGATGCACGGCAGGAAAAGAAGGAAGAGGCAAAATGATACACAAGGTAATATTTCCGGAATCATATAACTTCGGCATGGAGCAGGTAGCTCTTATAGACACGTTCTCCAAAGGGCTGCACAAAGAGGCAATGCATAAACGTGCGGCTATGTTTGACGACATACTGCCGACATTCGAACGCAAGCCCAAACACGCCTACCTGCATGTAATAACAATGGGTGCTTTTGAGAAGTATGGGCCTAACCTTAATGGGGATGCCTATAACGGTGCCGAGATGAAAGTGAACTTCGAAAGTCCCTGCAAGCAGGCCAGCAGAAGGTTGGCCGGCGGGCTTGAGGAGTTCCACGATAAAACATATATGGAAAACGGTGCGGTATACAAAGAGCACAAGAACAAATATGAATCGGGCAAGAAGACAGGCTATCTGGTAAAAGCAGCATACAACAAACGTATGGGCCGGGGTGAGCTGCTCATCGGTGTTAATGAAGATGACTGGCGCCCGGAACTTGAAAAGAAGGCCAGCGGCAAAGAGATATATCTGAGCATGGCAGCGGATGTACCTTATGACGTCTGCTCTGTATGCGGTCATGAGTCAAGGGACCGCGACGATTACTGCGACCATGCCAAGTACAACATGTTGGGCATTACCAAGCAGGGCACCGTTATCTGCGTCTATAATGACCAGCCTATGTTCCACGATATATCCGGAGTCTTTACCCCTGCGGATAAGATAGCGTTCGCATTGCGTAAAGTAGCATCTGGCAAAGGTGCAGTGCCGTCAGCTATTCTGGCAGAGCAGCTGGGAATGATACCCAGGAAGTTGACCAAGCGTGCGGCGTATATCAAAAAGTTGGCCGAGATAGAGAAGAGCATACCTATGGAACTCAAGTCGGTAACAACAGAGCGCCAGGGTACCAAGGATATCTGTGATAAACTTATGTCCAAGGTGGACGGCAGCCAGCCGATGGATGTGCTGTCGGCGGCAAAGAGCGAGGGCATCATGCTACCGCCGGAAGCTTTTTTTAGCCTTATGCTGGGTGAAGAGGAAGGCAAGGCCTGCAGCGACAAGGCAAGGGAGAGCCTGCCTGGAACATTTGAAAGGGTTGCAGCAGACCCAGAGACACTGGACGCCTTTGCACAGGACGGCACTTACAATATAGACTGCATGGTGCCAAGCGGACTTAAGGGGATAATGCAGGAGTTTAAACAGGAGCTGGGCGTTGATAAACCGTCGGAAGAGGTTTCGGTTATAATCGCCAGTTCCAAACCTATAAAGATAATGAGCTCCAAAGAAGCATCAGCAGGCGATGCGCTGGCAATGGAGTACGCTAAGTACGTTGCTTCGACGATAGAGGGGCTGGAAGATACCCCTACAGGCAAATTTGCAATACTAAGAATGAATACTATGATATAATTATAGCAAGAGCCTGTGACCATATACTGGTCGTTCGGATTCAGGTGGATCCGAAGCGCTTATAAAGCGCGTCACTAAAACCTATGTGAAAGGACAATGGCAAATGGCTACATTGAGACAGAAGAGCGAAGACCTGAAGTCACTGCTTAAACAAGCTGGACTTCTCAAAGCGGCAGAAGAAACAATCACCGAGATCAAAGATCCTGCTGCAGGACAGACAACAGACGTCGGCAACACTGCCGTAGGAGAAGAACTGGGTGCATCAGGCCTCAGCTCTGAAAAGGATAACACCACAACCGCACCGGCACCGCAGGATGTTTCTCCTGTAAAGCCGTTGGAAATAGATGAACCCGTAACAGGCATCGCAGTTGAAAAAGCTGCTTCACTGCTTAAGGGCATCAAACAGAAGTATGCACAGGCGAAAGCAGTAAAACCTGCAGCGCCCGTCGCAAAGAAAGCTTCGCCGGACGCCAGTGTATGCAGCAGACTCGAAAAGGCTGCTTCGCTCATTAACGCCAAGCGTGCGGCACAGCCCGTGCAGAAACAGGCTGCAGCCACATCAGCTCAACCGGAACAGTTGTCTGCCAGAATTCTCCAGCAGAAACTTGCATCGGCAAAAGATGAAGCGGGCACCAGAGACGCCTTCTCATATTTTGAAAAGCTTGCCGGCACCGAAGTGTTCAGTCATTTCCTTGTGCAGGCCGGGCTTAAGAAACGCGCAGCTGATGAACAGGCGCTTATCGAACAGGGCGCAGCACCCGAAGAAGCGGCTGCGGCACTCGATGAAGTGGTTGCGGATCCCGAAGTACAGGCTGCCACCGAACAGGAAATAGCCGCGGATGCTGTAGACAATATGGCCGATGCGGAAGGCAAAGCAGATGAGCTTCTTGCAGCTGGACAGGCATTGGGCCTCAGTGAAGAAGACATCGCGGCAATTCCTGCGGAAGATCTTTCCAGCGCACAGCAGATTGTAGAAGAAGCTGCCGCACAGGGTATTCCTCCGGAAGCAGTCATTGAAGCTGTAATGGCTGATATGCAGGAGCAGGGACAGGGCGAAGAAGTTTCGCCTGAAGACGAAGCAGCTGCCCAGCAGATTCTTGATGCTGCTGCCGCAGAAGGCATGTCGGAAGAAGATGTGCTGGCGGCCGCCGCGGAACTCGCAGGCCAGGGCCAGGAGCCTTCGGTAACAGCGTAATGGTATAATACTGGGGCTGCTAGTCGGCCCCATAACAAATTTATTGACGAGAAGTCAGAGGGTGTGATGCACATAGACGATAACGACTATGAAGCCCTGGTCAAAATGGCCGAATATGGTTTAAACACCATGAAGGCATCTGTGGTCAGAACAGACCTTGTGAAGAAAGCGGCAATTGAGCTGGCTGATGTTGGACTTCTTAGAAGGGATGAGTCCAGCAACATGGAGAGGATCTTAGCCAACAGCCCGGAAGCAGCTTTTACCAGTCTGTCGGTGGTAGTGGGTAAACTCAAAGAGGCACGCCTCTCTACGGTTAAAAACACTGCGCCAGTCGAAACAGCCCAAACCCCTGTGTTCGGCTCACTGATCGTAAAGAAAGCCGAGTTGACATCTGATGGGCTGGACGAGCCTACCAGGAAGATGCTCAGGGTTTGGGGACATGAACTCTAGTTCGAAATAACAACATAAGGAAGTACAAACATGTCATACACAGTAGGCAATATGTATGATCATACCTACGCCATAGCGCACGGGCCGCAGGATACACGCGACCGTCTCGACTATACGGCGGAGGTTGATGCCGATGCAACCATTTACAGGGGCGGGATCTGCAGTCTCAATTCCAGCGGCAAGTTTGTCGCAGGATGCGGAGCGGGCACCACCACAAACTACGTTATTCCCATGATCGCAACAGGATCTACGGAATATCCGGATACCACGCAGCCCACGTACAGTGGCTTCGTCGGTAAGCTTAACGCGCTGGTCGTAACAGCCGGCATGGAAATCGAAACAACCGAATATGTGACTACCAGTACCTACCACATCGGCGACGCCGTTGTTCCGGGTGCCACCACAAACGCGGCCAAGATCGATGTCTCCGCGGAAGCCGTTTACGCTAACACCAAACCAATACTCGGGTTCATAAGCATGACCCCCACAGCTGGCAAGGCATACAATGTCAACGCCATCCGTTTCTGGACATGCTTCTTCCCGGCAGCGAGGGCATAAGCTATGGATATAAGCAGACTCACATCAACTCAGGCGGCGGCTTCAATGGAACTCCACTCGAAGCTCGTGTCGGAAAACGAAAGCATGGTAAAATCCGCTGCGCTTGGCGTAACGGAATATCTTCGCGAACGTATCAAAGAAGACGGTTTCGCCCGTAAGGTTATGGGTGGAGCAGTGGATATAGCGGACGGAGACCTCGACCGTGCGGTAGACCATGACATGCCGATCAAGATCCGTGAAAAAGAAGCGAACAGCGCCGGAGCAGTTTCGGTGCCGTTCAACACAGGTTTCACAGGTGCACCGATCGACGCGCCCAGATACGAAGTCAGGTTCCACAGGATCATGACTCCGTTCTACGAAATGGATACTGCCCGTCTCAAGACGTACCGCAGCGTAGATATTCGTGAAATGTTCCACGATCTCCTGCTCAAGGACATCATGGAAACAGAGGATACCGCTCTTATAGCTGCAGCCGACTCTTGCGTAGGTACTATCAATACCTATGCCACAGACATAGCGGCATGTCAGTACGTAGAGTGCGGACCTATCTCACGTGACGCTCTCTTCCATTTCAGAAAAGGGCTGCCTTCGAGCAACAGGCATCTCGAACCCGGTACTTACCTTATAAACAACGTGTTTGTATGGGATATCGGTGTATTCGATCACGATGCCATGGGCGGAACAATGGCGGAAGACATACTTATCAACGGTATCTCCATGGCCAAATGGCAGGGCGTACCGCTGGTAATCACGAACAAAACCTCGCTGGTTCCTGATCAGACGATCTACGGTTTTGCTCCTGACAGGTTCCTCGGCGACTTCTTCGTAAACGAAAACGTTACGATGATCTCCGAGCTCCGCGACAACATGAGGCTCCGTTTCGGTGCCCATGAGCTTATCGGTATGCAGATAGGCAACCGTGCTGCGATCATAAAAGGCAGCTTCACGGGTACAAAGCATGGCTGGAACGATACGGGTTCCGAATCCGAGTAATTCCAGGTAGATGACGATACGGCCCCAGTTTGGTAAAACAGACTGGGGCTTTTTAGTGAGTTGGTTTACCTAAATAGAAAATTCCGCCCAGGCGGAAAATTTGAGCTTGGAAGCAATTATTTGAGCTTTAGTGGTTTTAGAGATATATTCTATAAAACACAAGGAATAGGCAATGGCAGAATTTGCACCCGGCATCAGAAGCAAAACAGACTATGGGGATCTACGCACACTCCCCACCAACCAACTTATAGACTACGTGGCACAAGCACACAACGCATTACGCGCCGGCAAGCACATAGACCTTCGCTTCGGTACTCCTGATGGCCTTTTCAGTTGGGCACTGCCCAAGGGTCTGCCAGAACCAGGCAAGAACGCCCTGGCCGTACGAACACAGTTGCACGATTACGGATATAAGGATTTCCAAGGTAGAATAGCACAAGGTTATGGCGCAGGCACCGTGGATACCGCAGATAAAGGTCGTGTCATCATAGAGAAAGCCTCACCTTGGGCTATAAAATTTATTGTGGCACACCATAAGCACCCCAGTTACTACACAATGTTCAGGCCAAAGGGTATGAACGAATGGCTTATACGCAATACCACGCCGGTAAAGGAAGAGATACTAGACACATACCAGAAGGAACACCTTAAGTCCTATTCGCCAGAAGCGGCAGGTAGTTTGTTAACAGACGATACGATAAGCTCTGCGAAGATAGACGGTGCGGCGGCAATAATAGCATTACTTGCCAACAAGGCACAGGTTTACAGCTATGTGA
This sequence comes from Acholeplasmataceae bacterium, assembly GCA_041656835.1. Lineage (GTDB taxonomy): Bacteria > Bacillota_I > Bacilli_A > Acholeplasmatales > Acholeplasmataceae > Acholeplasma. The sequence continues at coordinate 7,012 of JBBACV010000037.1, forward strand.
AGGACAAACTGGGCCGACCCATAGTGCACACCGAACGTATAGGCGAGCTGTCTAATTTAAATATACCAAAGGCACTACAAGGGTATATGCTAAGGGGCGAGATATACGGAGAGCACAAGGGCAAGGCTATACCTGCGCAGGAACTCAGCGGCATACTGAACTCTTCGCTGGAGAACGCATTACTGAAAAAACAGCAGCAGGATATAAACCTTAAGGTTGCGCTGTTCAACATACTTAAAGGCAAGGGCGACGAGGGCCTGGCACCCGCGGACAAGATGGAGCGGCTTAAAACAATCATCTCACAACTAAGTTTGGGTGATAAGATGATCGTGCCTGAGTACGCCAGTGGTGCTGCAGCATCCAAGGAGTTGCTTTCACGTATTTTGTCAGGGAAGCACCCACTCACCAGTGAGGGCATCATCGCCTATACCAACAGGGGGCCGGTAAAGATAAAGGGCACCCAGGATTCGGATGTGATAATAAAGAATATATTCCAGGCCGAATTACAGGACGGTGAGCCCAGAGCAGGCGGATTTGAATATACGCTGCCAAACGGCTCCGAAGTAGTCGGCAAGGTGGGTACTGGTTTTTCACATGCCACCTTAAGAGACATGCTGCAGAATCCACAGGATTATATAGGCAGGACGGCTAGAATAAAATCATTTGGTCAATATCCATCAGGAGCATATCGTGCCCCTGTGTTCATAAGCCGTCACGAGGGCTGAGGGATTTGATTTTTAGCCTTAGGAACGGTAGTTTAAGCTCTAACCAGAAGAAAGGAAACTGAATATGAGTAAACTCGAAAGCAATCCGGTAAAAACGACAATAACCAATCTATCTAGGAAGGCGCGTACCATAATATGGGCCAGAAAACCCATATGGTTGGAGCCGGGACAGGGCGTCACCGTGGACTATGATATATTCACGTCGGCAGAGGGGACAACGAAGGAAGTGCTGCTGGCCGAGATAATGGCAGGACATGTTGCAATAACCTCCAAGATGACAGACCAGCAGGGCAGAGTGTTTACAGCCTCCTACTGTAAACCTGTCGAAACACAGGTTGCAGCAACAGCAGTGGTTGCGCCACCCGTAGTTGTAGCCGACAAGCATATGAAGATCTTCGATCCGGCTACGGGTAAACCGAAAGAGGCTATGGAAGCATATTTGAACACAGGCTTCAAACTCAAAGAAAACAACACTGTAGTAACTCCTGTTTCCAAAGCACTCGTGTCTAAAGGAATAGTTGCAACAACACAGTATACAGAAAACGTTGTGGACCTGAATAGCGGTAGCGGTATATTCGATGCAAGTGTCAGAGCGCAGCCAGCATTGGCTAAGACGCAGGCAGTAGAAGTAGAGCAGGTAGAAGCTGCGGTACCAGAAGCAGTGGCAGAGGTTCAGACGCCAGTTGAACTATCTGTAGGTGTGCCTGAAGCACCCAAACTCGTCTATGCTGAGGCACCTGCAAACACCCTGACTGAAATCATGTCGGCTGCAGAAGTCTCTGTAGCGCCTAAAGCTGTCTCAGCGATATCCCTGCTCGGCACCGCCAAGAAGGCCAGTGCACCACGACGCAGATCCAGCTCTGGTGGCAACAACAACAGAAGTGCAGGCAAAACACAAAGCAAAAGAGGTAAGAAATGAGTTCAACATATGCAGCACACGCCGGATATAGCGTACCGGAAAATGCAACTGTTACCGACACAGCGGTAAAGATCTGCGAACTGGATCCATCCAAGGACAGGTATCTGCATCTGACCAATACGACGAGTGGTGCGGTAGTGTGGCTTCACCTTTGCCCAAAGTCCACTGAGGCTGCAGTAACGCCTGCACCTGCAGTCAACAAAGGAGTAGCCCTTGGTTACATGCAATCGTTCATATGCGATTCATCATCCATATTCTATGGAGAGATCTGGGGCATTACAGCAAGCACTGCCAACGTAGCATTCCATAGAGGGCGATAAGGCATGGGCAAAAAGGTTATAGCTCTAACCACTGACCAGAAGCACGAGACATTCGATCTGGACATAGAGGTTGTAAAAATACCTGCGGTTGCCGGAGCTATAACCGTCGCTGTGCACGACAACAGAACTGTTTTGGATAAGTTCTCAGAGTCGGGTGGGCAGCCATTATATAACGATCTGCCTATAATAGGATCCACAGGCCCAACGGGTCCGGCAGGGGGCACCGGCCCAGCTGGAGCTACTGGCCCCACAGGACCTCAAGGTGCTCAGGGGATACAGGGTATACAGGGACCAACAGGCTCACTAGGAAGTACTGGCCCCACAGGACCTCAAGGTGCTCAGGGGATACAGGGACCAACAGGTCCGGTAGGAGCCGCTGGTGCCACTGGAGCTGCGGGATCACCTGGCGCCACTGGAGCACAAGGCCCAACTGGGCCAGTTGGAGCCATAGGGCCTACAGGGCCTACAGGG
>JBBACV010000038.1:0-9327 GCA_041656835.1 Acholeplasmataceae bacterium
GTTATGGTGGCCTACCTAAGAGATTTGATTATAAAGATTCCACCGATATAATAAAATATATTTCAAGTGTTTCCAATCAAATAATTGATAAAGATATATTAAGCCAAGTTGATATTAGAAATCAAGATTTATTAAAAAGATTAATTAAATATGTCTCTAATAATCCAGCTTCAACATTTAGTAGCGAATCAATCTATAAATATTTAAAAAGTGAAAAAATTAACACTAAAATAAATACGATAAATAGATACTTAAATTTCATTCTTAACTCTAAAATAATTAACAAATGTTCTCGATATGACATTAAGGGTAAATCTACTTTAAAGTATGAAGAAAAATATTATTTATCAGATTTATCATTTAAATCCTTAGTACAAAATACTAATACCATTTCTTATTCACATGCCTTAGAAAACATTGTTTATAATGAATTTAAATCTAAGGGATACTCTATTTATATTGGGAAACTTTACCAAAAAGAAATTGATTTTATTGTTGAAAAGGGCAACAAAAGAGCTTATATTCAAGTAACTTATCTAATGGTCGATGATAAAACTTATCAAAGAGAGTTTGAACCTTTATTAATGATTAAAGATAATTATCCTAAGTTTGTTATTTCACTAGATCCACTTGATTTATCCACTAAAGGTATAATTCATTTAAATTTAATCGATGATTTTTTATTAAAAGAAGAATTTGTTTTATAAAATAGCTGTTTTAAAACAAAATTTAACAGTTAATTTTAAATAATATCTTATAAATCACTTTATAAAGCCAATATATGAATTATTTTAAATTAAGGAAATGTAGCCAATCTTTTTTAGTTATGATTATTTCAACAATTTTGAAATGAAATAAGGGATTAAAAATATAGTTCTTATTTCATTTGGATTTACAAAATGAAATAAGGGAGATAATTGAATTGTTATTTCAAGTAATAACACTTGAAAAACAACTTATAAAAGGGGAAATTATAATATGAAACGTTCCGGTAAATATGTTTCAAACCTAAAAGGCTCATTATCTTATCAATCATTTAAACCAAGCAACTTACCTCCTTACCCAAATATAAATATTGATGATACTTTATCTAATAAAATAAAAAGTGCATATCATTTATTAGGAGAATTAAATGGAATTTCTAAATTTATTCCTAATAGGGATTTATTTATTTCTATACTTATAAGAAAAGAAGCCCTTCTCTCTAGTCAAATTGAAGGTAATCAGGCAACTTTAAATGATATCTTTGATCCTAATCTTGGGCAAAACATTAATAATGATATTGATGAAGTTATTCATTACATTAAAGCTTATAATTATGGTAAATCGCTTCTTAAAAAACTTCCTATTTCAATACGTTTTATAAAAGAAGTTCACCGAGAACTTCTTTTGTTTCAAAGAGGTAAAGATAAAGAACCTGGCAAACTAAGACGTTTAGAAAACTGGATAGGTCCAGCTGGTGGCACTTTAAAAAACGCCAAATTTATTCCACCAAACTTGGACGACATACATGAATCTTTAAAACATTTAGAAATGTACATTCATAATTATAATGAGATAGATCCACTCCTTAAAATTGGTTTAATTCACTACCAATTTGAAACAATTCATCCTTTCTTAGATGGAAATGGTCGGATGGGTAGGTTACTTATTTTATTTTTGTTAGAGCATTATAAGCTATTAGATAATGATATCTTATATTTGTCATATTACTTAAAACTTAACCGATTTGAATATTATGAAAGATTAATGGACGTAAGACTTAAAGGAAATTACGAAGCTTGGCTGTTATTTTTTATTGAAGGAATTATCGAATCAGCTAATCATGCTATTGATACTATTGATGCTTTATTTTCTTTAAAAGAAAAACATTTAAAACTTGTTAATTCCTTAACAGGAAAACAAAAACAAACAGCTCTACTTTTATATGACTATATTACTGTACACCCAATTATTAATATTACAAAAGCGAGTATCACCATTAACAAATCTTTTAATACCGTCTCTAATACAGTTAATATTTTTATTAACTTAGGTATTTTAGTTCAAGCTAAAAGTAAAAAAAGAAATAGAACCTTTATTTACGGGTCTTATTTAGATATATTAAGAGATGGGACAAATTAATAGTATTTCTAAAACAATAGGGGCATAGTTCCTAATATTTTTAAGAACTATGCCCCTTATCTTTTATTTATCTAAATCATCTAAAGTTTTATTAAATCTAAAATTTTTAGTCATATCAGTAATTCTTTGCATTAACCTTAAGACTTGAGTTGCTCCTTCACCTTTTGAATCTTTAATTAATGTTTCCGCTAATTCCTTTAAACTATAATTAGATGAAACAAAGATTGGAAGATCAGCATTTAGTCTATAGTGAATAATTGGTAATAAGATTTCATCTCTAAACCAAGCGGAATAATATTCACCACCTAGATCATCTAAAATTAAATAATCACACTTTTTTAAGATGTTTATTTTCTTTTCAAGTTCACCAGTTGAGATAGCTCCTTTAATACTTCTAACAAAATCAGGAATAAAAACAAATACAACTCTAACTCCTAATTTAGTTAATTCATTGGCAAGACCTGATAAGAAAAAACTTTTCCCGGTTCCATAAGGACCGTGAATATACATTCCCTTATGATAGTTTTTTGGATCATTAATAAACCTTTTACTATAGTTTAAAGCTTTTTCATGATTGTTATCAACTAAGATAAAATCATTAAGACTTGCATCTGAAATATATATATCACTTTCAAAGGTTTCTAAGTTATCTTTAATTAATCTTGTTTGATCTTTAATAATTTTTTCTTTAGTTGGTACATATGTAATATGAACATAAGGACTTAGGTTTAGTTTTGGGGTGTAGTTAGGATCTAAATTAGAATCTCTAATTGATATATATTGATATACAACATGATAGTCTTTTGGATCTATTTTTAAGTCCTTAACTTCAGGATCATTTTTAATGATTTTTTCTAAGGTATTCATTACTCTTACTCCTCATCCTGATCTAGTTTTTCTAAATAATCATAAACCCATGATGGGGTTGTACTTGATTTTTTAACTTGTTTAGAAGATGGTCTTATTACCTCTTCTCTTTTAATGATTTGTTCATAAGCATCTTCGGTTGTTTTTATACCTTGTTTAAACCAGTTTTCCAAAACTTTATCTAAATAGTTAATATGGGGAAGTTCACCATTTTTATATTTTAAGATATGCATTAATAAGGCGTTAATAACTCCGCTTTCAACTTCATTACGTTCAAGAAGTTGCATAACAGTTTCTGTACCCATTAATTGATAATCATTTTTAGCATATTTTTCTAAAACATCTAAAGGACTAACCGTTTTTAAAAACTCTATTTTACTTGGATCATCATTTGATGGTTCTTTGATTTTTTCAACATTAACAGTTTGTTTTTTATTTTCAAAAAAAGTTTGAGCAACAAACTCTATCCGACTTAAATTAACTTCACCATCATTATAAGAAATCTTTTCATAGATTTCTTTTAATTCATCAATAGTGAATTTATAAACATAAGCTAATTTTTGAATTTTATTTTTAGTATTAAAATGATAAAGAATAGGTTTTTTTAATCTATTTGGTAAGCTTTCAACAAACTTTTCATAATCGATTACATCATCAATGACTGAACCACCATTATTTTTTCTTCCCAAATACATTGAGTCATCTTGATATTTTGAACTTGGCATAAAGGTAAAGACATCATCAAAGTCTTTTGTAACTTCACTATATGTTGATAAGTCGTATTTAGATACTTTAAAAAGATCTGATAGCATTTCAAAATACATAGTACCTACTTCAGATTTTAAAAACTGGCCTAAAATAGTATCTTGAAAAAAGCCTCGTGGTGATAAAGGATTTTTTAAATTAAAGACATAGTTGTTTTGATCTTTATATGTATTAACTAAGTTAATCGCTTCTAGTTTTTGGATTGCTTCTTTTAAGGTTTTTAAATCTAAATTAAGTAGATCACTTAAAAACTTTAAAGTATATGTGTTTGAGTGATAGTCTTTAGCATTTAATAAATGATAAAAGGTATGATATAAAGTAAAAGAGTTAGATCCTAAAATTGGTAAATATAAAAGAGCTAAGACTTTCCATTCATCACTTGAAAGTGATGAATTAGCAATCACTGTAAATTCACTTTTTTGTCTCATAAGGCTCCTTTCCTTAAAAGTTTAATAAAAACTTATCAATATTTTTATGTAGTTCATTAATTGAATCATTATTATAAATTATATAATCAGCTAATTTTTCTTTTTTAGTTAATGGGATTTGACTATTAATTTTAAGTAAAGCTAAATCTTTCTTAATATTATCTCTTTTCATTAATCTTTCTATTTGATTATTTAAAGATGTTGTTATAAGTAATGAGTAATCATAGTTATTGTAGTTTGTTTCAAATAAGAGCGGAATATCAATAAAGATTAAATGATAAAATTCATTATTAAGTTTATTTTCCATTTCCGTAAAAACTAAAGGATGAATTAACTTTTCTAATTTAAGTTTTTCATTTTCATCTGAAAAAATTAAATTAGATAACTTTTTGAAGTTTATTTTATTATTTTCTACAACATTAAAGTTTTCTTTAATTAAATTAATTACTTCTTTCTTTTGATATAACTCTTTAACAATTTTATCACTATCAATAACCTTAAAACCTAAAGTTTTTAAATATTTAGTCGTTTCACTTTTACCACTAGCTATCCCACCTGTAATCGCTATTTTAAGTGACTTTTGACAATTAGGACAGTAATAAGTACCTCTTCCTGAGATAAAGGTTTTTTTAATTATCGTTTTACAAACAAAACATTCTAAATTAACTCTTCCTTGAACTAATAACTCTTGTTGAAAGCTTCCGCTTTCACCTAATGATTTATAAGATTTTATGGTTGTTCCACCTAATTTTATCGCATGGTCTAAGACATTAATTGTTTCTTTTAAAATAAGTTTTGCTTCTGGATTTTTAATTAAGAATCCTTTTTTAGCGGGATTTATTTTAGCTTTAAAAAGGATTTCATTAGCATATATATTACCAATACCACCAATAACACTTTGATCAAGTAAAATATTTTTAATCGCTCTTTTACTTTTTTTAATTTTTGAATAAAAATCATTAAAGTCGATATCTTTAGGGTCTTTGGCTAAGTTTTTAAAATCACGTAAATAATTATCAGCTAATTTAATATCAATTAATTCAAATCTTCCAAACTTTCTTGTATCATGATATGCTAGTTTTTGATGGTTTGATAAGGTAAAAATTAGATGAGTATGTTTTGAGTTTAATTCATCATCTAAAAAATATTTACCTTCCATTCTTAAATGAGAAATTAAAACATAATCATCTAAGATAAACTTTAAAAACTTAGCTTCTCTTTTAACTTCATGAATGGTTTGGTTAATTAACTTATCTTTAAAGGTTTTATCATTATTAATGATATTAGCGTAATTAACTTTAACATCAGTAATTTTTAGTCCTTTAATGAACTTATTTAAACTATTTTTAATTGTTTCTACTTCAGGTAGTTCGGGCATATTTTGATTCCTTAACTTAGCTCATACCAGTTTTTCCCAAAACTGGTATCAGCTTTAATTTTTACATCGATTTTTAAAGCACTTTCCATTATCTTCGGTAATTCATTTTTTAACTCTTCTAATTCATCTTTATTGACATCTAAAATTAATTCGTCATGAACTTGCATAATTAGTTTTGATTTTTTATTGTTTTTCGTTAAATATTCATCTAGTTTTATCATCGCTAATTTAATTAAATCAGCGGCACTCCCTTGGATTGGAGCGTTTAATGCAGTTCTTTTTCCAAACTCTCTTACCATATGAACTTTATTTTTAAGTTCTGGAATATATCGTCTTCTGTTTAGGATTGTTGTAACATATCCTAAATCTTTCGCTTCTTTAACGATATTTTCCATATAATCTTTTATCTCTGGATATATTTCTAAATATCTTTCAATAAAGTTATTAGCTTCATTAACACTGGTGTTAATGTCTTCAGCTAAACTCCATGCACTAATTCCATATATAATCCCAAAGTTAACAGCTTTCGCTCTTCTTCTTTGTTCACTATCGACTTTATCAACATGAAAGACTTTTTGAGCGGTAATCGTATGAATATCTAAGTCATTTAAGAATGCTTCTTTTAAGGCTTTTACATTAGCGATTAGGGCAAGTAGTCTTAATTCTATTTGAGAGTAATCAGCGCTTAATAAATAATTGTCATTTGATGCTATAAAGATTTTTCTAACTTTTCTACCTATTTCTGTTCTAACAGAAATGTTTTGCAGGTTTGGTTCAATTGATGATAATCTTCCTGTGACGGTAAGAGCTTGTTTATAAATAGTATGAACTTTATTATCACTAAATAAAGCATCATTAATCCCAATTAAATAAGTACTATATAGTTTTGTTAATTGACGATATTCAATCACTAAATTAATAATTGGATGATGATTAACTAAACCATTTAAAACCTCAATATTAGTTGAATATCCGGTTTTAGTTTTTTTACTAGGTGGTAGGTTTAATTTTTCAAATAAAACCTCACCTAGTTGTTTCGGGGAATCAACGTTAAATTCTAGGCCAGCTAGTTCAATAATTTCTTTATTTAAACGGTCAATTTCTTTCTTTAAGGTTTTTGTTTGAAGCGCTAGTTCTTCTTTATCAATTAAAACTCCTTCAAATTCCATTTTAGCTAAGACATTAGATAATGGAATTTCTAATTCATTAAGTAGTTTTAATTGATTATTATCTTTTAAGGTTTTTAAGATTCCTTTTTCTAAGGTTTTAATGATAAAAGCTTTTCTAGCAATAAATCCTTCATAATCATCAGGAAGTAATGGCAGTGCTTTTTTAGCACCTCTTCCGTAAATTTCATCATCATAAGGTAGATCGTTTATATTAAAAAGCTGAGCAATCGTGGTGAAGTCTTCTCTACCAACTTGAGATTTAATAATATAGGCTGCTAGTAATAAATCGAAAGTAGAGTTAACTAAATCAAATCCTTGCCACATTAAAAAGACTTTAACTGATTTAGCATTAAAAGTGCTTTTTTGGTATTTATCATCTTTTAAGTAGTTTATTAATGATTCGCTTTTTAAAGCTAAATCACGGTCGATAAAATAGTTTTTATCGCCATTTGATAAGCCAACGCCCCAAAGCTCTGCTTTATGGTAGTTTGGATCACTTAATTCAAAGTAGATGGCTAAATCTTCTTTTAATACATTTTTAATCGATGCTTCATCTTCTAAAGTTTTAAATTCAAATTCTTTAACTTCTTCTTTAATGTTTATTTCTTGATCTTTACGGTAGTTAATAATTAATTGTTTTAATTCTAGTTTTTGATAAAGCTCAATTAGTTTATCATGATTTATTTTATAAGGACTAATATCTTTTAAAGTAAAAGATAGTGGCATATTAACATCAATCGTTGCTAATTCTTTAGAAAGGATTGCATCTTCATATTTTTCAGTTATTAACTCGCCAACTCTTCCTTTAATCTTTTCTTTGTTTTTTAAAATATTATCTAAAGTTTTATATTCATGTAATAACTTAGTCGCTGTTTTAGGACCAATCCCTTTAATGCCTGGGATATTATCAGAAGTATCTCCCATTAAAGCTTTCAAGTCAATCATTTGATCGTGATGTAATTCATATTCATCCATTACTTTTTTAGGATTAAATTTATCAACTACTCGCATTCCTTTTTTTAAAAGATTAACGGTGATATTATCATCGACTAATTGAAGTAAGTCTTGGTCACTTGAATATATTTCAACTTTTATATTTTCATTTGAAGCAAGTTTCGCTAAAGTACCGATAATATCATCGGCTTCATAACCTTCTTTAGAGTATGTCTTAATACCGTAATAACTAATAAGTTCATGGACTAAAGGAATTTGTGAGGCTAATTCCTCAGGCATTTCTTTTCGTCCTGCTTTATAGTCTTCATATTTTTCATGACGTTTAGTTGGTTTTGAAGTATCAAAAGCAATTAAAATGTTTTCTGGTGCTTCTTCAATTATTTTAATTAATAAATTAGCAAACCCTGATACTGCATTAGTATAAATACCGGTTGTTGTTTGCATAATGGTAGCTCCTGGATATGCCGTTGCATAATAAGCTCTAAATAGGATTGAGTTTCCATCGATTAATGTCAGTTTTTTCATAAATAAATCCTTTCCTTATCATATTTTATCATAGAGTCATCAATATATTTTCCACAATATTTGTGGATAAAATAAAGGTAATTTCTAAAAAGAAATTACCTACTTAATTCTAAATTGACCTCTATTTTTACCCTTACCCTTACGAGATTTTCTTTGTGGGGCTAAGTTACTTGGGTTTTTACTCATATTTTTTAAATCTGTTTCACTCATATTACTCATTTTCTTCATCATTTCTTTTTGAGCTTTTAAAGAGTCTCTTAATTTATTAACATCATTTAAAGTTACTCCCGCACCACGTGCGATTCTTGTTCTTCTTTTAAATGATTTATCAATTAAATCAGGATTTCTTCTTTCATCTGGGGTCATTGACTTAATAATTACACTTGATTTATAAAACTCTTTATCATCTATTTCAGATAATTGATTTTTTAGTTTACCTAATCCTGGGATAAAACCTAGGATTTTAGAAATAGATCCCATTCTTTTAATCATTTTAAATTGTTTTTCAAGATCTAGGTAATTATAATTACCAGACATCATTTTATCCATTAATGATTTAGCTTCATCTTCATCAATATTTAAAGTTGCTTCTTCAATTAAAGTTAAAACATCACCCATTCCTAAAATTCTTGATGCCATTCTATCAGGATGGAAAGCTTCTAAGCTATCCATCTTTTCACCGGCTGATGAAAACTTTATTGGAATATTAGATATTTCTCTAACTGATAATGCCGCACCACCACGGGTATCACCATCCATTTTAGTTAAAATAACTCCGGTTGCATTTATTTGATCATGAAATGATTTTGCCACATTAGCAGCCTCTTGACCCATCATCGCGTCAACTGTTAATAATATTTCATTTGGATTAGCAATATTTTTAACATCGATTAGTTCTTGCATCATTTCATTATCAATATTTAATCTTCCTGCTGTATCGATAATAACTAAATTATAGTTATTATCTTTAGCATATTTAAGACCATTTTTAACAATTACTCTAGCGTCTTTTAAGCCTTCTTCATATACGGTAATATTTAATTCTTTTCCAATTGTAACTAATTGATCGATTGCTGCTGGACGGTATACATCAGCAGCAATAAATAAGACATTCTTT
>JBBACV010000039.1:0-9196 GCA_041656835.1 Acholeplasmataceae bacterium
TACCCTTTTATCATAGATATCTTTTACTCTTTTAATTAACTTTCTTTTTTCTAATTTATCTAATATATACGATAATGATGAGTTTGCCAGAAGGATTTTTTCTTTTATGCTTGAAACACTTATTTTCTTTTTATGATATATAACTTCTAAAACAGCAAACTCATTTAAATCAAAACTATAATCTTTTATATCATTTTTTATATATTCTAAAAAACTTTTATGGGCTTTAAATAATGTTATCATTGGTTTTAATTTTATTTTATCGTTATTACTTTGGTTTTTCATCAAAATACTCCTTTTCGTATTTATAGCTACTTTTTTTAGTATTTAGTGGTTTTATAATTGATTCAATATATTGACGATGCTCTCTAAACTTAGGTGGTAATGCTAAAGTATCCCCAAGAGTATCAAAATTTTCTTCATCATCAATAAATCCTGGTTCATCGGTTGCTAATTCAAATAAAATATTTAAATAAAGTCTTACATAAACACTATAAAAATAAAACCTGTCAATAAAACCTGAATGCATTATTCCTAATTCATTAAGTTTATAAATCCATTTAATTAAATCATCACGATTACCCACTCTAAATGCTAGATGGTGAACAGACCCGTAACCTTGATAACTTATGGAGTTTTTTTCATTATAATTAATAATAAGTGAAGCATTATTACCACCTTTACCCATTTCATATAAAAATAGATTGCCAATCATTGATGTTTGTCTCATGTTTAATATTTTAGTAAGGATATAATCCATATCTTCGTACTTAGAAACATTAATAAAGACTGGTCCTAATCCAGTAATTTGATATTGATTAGGAACTGGACTATTTTCCCAAGAATTTATAGTATTAGAATTACCCTTTAAATCATCTGATACCAATGCATATAAAGCCCCATCAAAATCATTAAAATAGACTATTTTTTTATTAAATAAAGTACTAATTCCTTGATGAGATACGTTATAATGATTAAATCTTTTAATAAAATAGTTTAAAGCTTCTTCATTAGGAACAATAAAACTAGTACGATTAATTGAGTTATTACCGTGAATACCTTTTTTAATCCCTTTAAAATCAAAGAATGTTATATCAGTTCCTGGATTACCGTATTTATCAGCAAAAAATAAATGATAAGTATTTACATCATCTTGATTAATAGTTTTTTTAACTAATCTAAGACCTAAAATAACGGTAAAAAAGTTATATATTTTTAAAGCATCACTTGTAATTGAAGTAATATGATGGATTCCTTTTAATTCCATGTTATATCCTCGATTTCGATATTTTCTAAATGATTTTTAAAATTATTTTTAAACGTATTTAAATACTCTTTCCTTAAAGACTTTTGTTCGATAATTTCATCATCCGTTAATGATCTTTCTTTACTTAATTTAGATAGTTCATTAATTCTTGTTAAAACTTCATGAAATCTAAGTTCTTTTAAATATCCATCATGATCTAAATAATGATGTCTTTTAAGTTTACTAACAGGTTTTACATAAACAGGGATTAATTTTGATTCAATTAATTCTCTTTTATCTAGAAAATGATTAGGTAAGAAAAGCTTTGTACCTTGATCATCAATTTCACTGGAATTAAAACCTGGTTTCATTGTTGATAATTCAATAATCATCCCACCCGGTTCCTTAAAATAAATAGCTTTAAAAAATTGTCTTTCTCTAACCTTAGTTACAAAAATATTTAATTTTTCAATTTTTTCTTTAAATTTAAGTAAATCTTCTAAACTATCCACACTAAAAGCAATATGATGAACTGTCCCTTTTGATAAATTACCTTTTTTAAATGACTTTTTACTTAAGTCAAGGATACCGGCAAAATTCGAATTAAGATTTAAGCGGTAATAATTATCATCTTCTAAACTAACACTTGCACCTAGTATATTAATAAAGAAATCTAAGGTTTCTTCTGGGCTCTTAGAATGAGCAAGGGCGCCGTTAAATCCTAAAATAGCATTGTTTTTATGAATTCCATTAAAAGAATAGATATTTACTCGATTTGAATCTTCTTCGACTAATTCGTTAGTTATTCCTAAGTAATCACTAAAAACTAAATGTTTTTTATTAAATCTATTAATAATAGAAACATTTAAATCAAATGATTTAATTCTTTCTAACCAGAAATCAAAAGATCCTTTAGGAATATTATAATAAGTGCTTACAATTTGACCACCACCTTTAACACCGTCTTTGGTATTTTCTCCAATTGGAAATGATGTGATTACGGTGCCTATATCAGCATTATTATTGCCGTAATAAAAATGATAAGTGCTTGCATCATCAAAATTAACCGCCTTTTTAATTAATCTTAAACCCATTAAACTTGTGTAAAATTCAATGTTTTCTTGGGGGTGGTTGACGAGATTAGATATATGGTGAATTCCTTTTATTTTCATAATTAGTTTATCTCCTTATACTAAACATTATATTTCGAATTCGAAATATATTAAAATGATATGCTTTAAAAGTTAAAAATAACTTATTTTAGACAATCAAAAAGCCACAAATAGTGGCTTTTGGGTTAAATATATTAATTTTCTTGTTGATTAATTAATAAAGGAATTTTTATTTTAATGTTTTTATCATTAAAATAATTAATTAAATCTTTTCGAAAAGCTCTTTCAATTCCAACATGAGTTCTATTTTTAGTTTTAATATTAATACTAAACTTTAATCCTTCATTTAAATCAACAAGTAAAACACTTTTAGGCATTTCAATGACGTCTGGATTGTTCTTTTTAAAGGATGTTAAGAGATTTTTAAAATCCGATGAATTTAACTCTTTTAATTTAAAGTCGTAATCAGTTTTAAACTCTATAACCGCGAAACTTGGATTAATACTTAAATTTTTAACAGTCTTTATATCACCATTATTAATTGTAATTATTTCGCCTTTCCAGTTTTCAAGTTTTATTCTTCGAAGGCCAACATCAATTACTTTACCATAGGTATTTCCAATTTCAATATTATCCCCAATTTTAAAGGTTTTTTCGATAATTAAAAACATTCCACTTATCACATCTTTAATTAGTTCTTGGGCTCCAAATCCGACCGCAAATGCTAAAACACCAGCACCAGCTAATAATGGAATTAAATCAAGTCCTAATTCATTTAGAATCATTACTAAGATCCAAAAGATAAAGAAGAATCTAATGACATTGTTGATTAGTCTTTTAATGGTTTTTTGTTCTTCGGTTTCTTTTTTATCTAATTTTTCTTCTAAAGATTTTGTTTTAAATAATATTATTTTAAATAATTTAGTTATTATATAAGCTAATAATATCCAAAAGGTAATCATTATTAGTGAGACTAATAATGATTTTAAACTTTCTATTTTAATAAATTTATCAAATAAATTATTTAATAATTCTCTTAATTGTTCTGCTAAGCTCATTTATATTTACCTCACATACTATTATTTTAACATAATAAATTGTGAGTTTAGTTTTTTATTATTGAAATATATTTAATAAAGCTTTAATAAAATCATGAGCATCACCTATAAAACTGTAATCTGAATAATCAAAGATAGGAGCTTTTGGGTTATTATTAATAGAAATAATTAATTCGGATTTTAAGATTCCTGACGTAAATTGGACAGCACCATGAACTCCTAGATTAATTAATAACCTTGGTGAAATTGTGTTTCCTGATTGACCGATTTGATCATCAACACTAAAAGGATGAAGGTCTGTTAAAGGTCTTGTTACACCGATTTTAGCACCTAATTTTAAAGCTAGTTCTTCGATTAGAGGTAGATTTTTTTGATTGTATGCTCCTCTTCCAACTGCGATTACTCTGTTAGCATTTGAAATGCTATCACCTTTTGATAAAAGAGGTTTTTCTTCATAGACTTTAATGTTTTTATCTTCCTTTATTTTAAGGTTAGTTATTTTGGTAATTAAAGGAATTTTGTTTAAATCTTTTTTTGCTACAAATATATTAGGTCTAACTGTCGCCATTTGAGGATAATGATTAGGACAAATTATTTCACACATTATATTATCGCCATATGATGGCTTGGTTTGAATTAATAAATCATCTTCAAAAGATAAATCCAAACAATCAGCGGTAAGGCCGGTGTTTAATTTCGCTTGGAGTCTAGCACTTATCGAGCGTCCTAAGACAGTTGCACCAAATAGAAAACTATTAGGTTTTCTTAAAAGGACTAATTCAGATAATAGTGTGGCAATTACCCTATCACCTGATTTTTTAATAAAATCGTTTTTATAAATCATTATTTCATCAGGACCATATTCTTTAATTAAATCTTCTAAGTTATCATTTAACCCTTCAAATAATATCACAACAATCTTTTTATTGTTAGTAATTTCTTTGGCTTTAGTAATTAATTGATATGTTATGGGCATGACTAAATTATTGTGGGTTTCAGCGTAAATCCATATTTCATTATTCATCTTTGTTATCATCCTTTATAATATATTTTTAGCCCGAAGGACTTCAAGTATTTCTAATACTGCTTGATTTGGATCAGAATTTAAATTAATCGTCTTTTTTTCATGTTTTTCAGGTGTCCATACTTTTCTTACTACCGTAGGGGAACCTTTAATACCAATTCGGTTTAAATCAGCATTAATGTCTTTTTCATCCCAAATTGTTATCTTTTTTTGATAACTTAATTGAATATTTCTAGGAGTTGGGTATCTCGGGTTATTTAATTCACTTCTTACTGTTAAAACTACCGGAAGTTTCGCTTCAATCGATTGTTCCATATTTTCCATTAACCGTGTGGCTTTAATAAAGCCATCAGTTAAAGGAGTTATTTTATTTACATAAGTTATTTGGGGCCAACCTAAAAACTCAGCTACAATTGGACCAACTTGTCCCGTGTCAGCATCAATTGATTGGCGACCAAATAATACTAAATTAACATCGCCTAGTTTTTTAATTGCTTCACTTAAAACGTATCCAGTAGCTAGGGTATCAGCACCACCAAATGATCTAGAACTTAAAAGGATAGCTTCATCACTTCCCATCGCAAGCCCTCCTCTTAATGTTATTTCAAAGTTTTTTGGACCCATTGAAAGTAAAGTAACTTTACCACCATATCTTTCTTTTAATTTTAAAGCTGCCTCTAAAGCATTTTTATCAAAAGGATTCATTACACCGGCTTCAGTTCCTCTAATCACGTTTTTAGTGACAGGATCTATTTTTAAATTATTTGAAACAGGAACTTGTTTAACACAAACAACAATATGATAATTCATAATTTTACTCGCTTTCCTTATTTATCATCGTAGATATTTCGACAACCATTTTCTCTAAAGTACCTTCAGCAATTTGGAGAGCTCTTGAATCTCTTAATAGATGCTCAACCGGATATTCACTACTATATCCATAACCACCCAATGTTTGTAGGGCATTATCGCATGATGAAAATGCGGCTCTACTACCGTATGATTTTGCCATTGTGGCAAGTTTAGCATAAGGTTTGTTTTCTAATTTTAACTGGGCGGCTTCTTTAAATAATAGTTTTGAGTTTTCTTTGGCGATTGCCATTTCAGTGATTTTATTTTGAATTGAATAAAGTTCAATAATTGGAGTATCAATCGCTTTTCTTTCTTTAGCATATTTAACAACTATTTCAAGGGCATGATTAATAATACCTGCAGCAATAGCTCCCATATTTATTCTGGCATCATAATGAGCGTTATTTCCAATTTCAATACCTTCTCCTAAACTACCTAATAAATGCTCATCAGTTACTTTAACATTTTCTAAAAAGATTTCACCGACCGGAGTACCACGCATTCCAAAAAATTCTTCTCTTTTTCCGTATTTAAAACCAGGCATTTCATCATCAACTAAAAAACATGATATTTCATCTTCATCCGTTTTTAATAAAACTAAATAAACTTCAGCTAAACCACCATTTGTAATCATAGTTTTATTACCATTTAAAATCCAGTGATTACCTTCTTTTAAAGCACTTCCTGAAATACCTAAAACATTTGAACCACCTTGTGGTTCTGTTGAACCAAAGCCGAAAACTCTTTTAGTTGCTTGTGGTAAGTATTTTTCTTTTAAAGAATCTTTACCATATTTCATTAATTGATTAACGGTTTTATAATGGCCCTCAAAAGTAAAAGCAAGACTTGCATTATAACTAGCAATCGTATAAATAGTTTCAGCTTCAGCTACGGGATTAAAATTAGCTCCCCCATATGCACTTGGGATTATTAAACCTAAAAATCCAGTTTCTAAAACTTTATTCCATAATTCTTTTGGATAATCTTTATTTTTATCAATTATCATATCAAATGGTTTTATTTCCTTTTTGGCAAAGTCTAAAACCATTTGATGAAGCATTAAATCCGCTTCATTTCTATTATTATTCATTTATATTAATTCTCCTCTACAATAAATTAATCCATACATATCAATTATATATTAAAGGTGTTTCATATAAATTGATTTAAATCAAGTTGCTTGATAAAATGATTAATAAAGAAGGTGTCTTAAATGAAAAATGAAAGTAATAATTTCAAATTAAATTGTATCCATCATATTCCTCTTTTTAGGGTTTTAAATGAAGATGAAAAAAACTCTGTTTTTGATTTTGTTTATACAAAAAAATATAAAGCTGGCGAACTTATTTATAGGCCTAATGAAAAAGCATCTTCAATTTATATCGTTAGTAGTGGTAAAATTAGAATTTATCGTTTAGCTGAAAATGGGAAGGAACAACTTTTAAGAATATTAATTCCTGGTGATTTTACCGGTGAATTAGCTTTATTTAAAGAAGGTATTTATGAAGCTTATGCTGAAAGCATTGAAGATACTACTTTATGTATGATTAATCATTATGATTTTAAAAAATTATTAACTAAATATCCCCTTCTTTCAACTAAGATGTTAGAAGTTTTAGCTAACCGTCTTAGTTCATCGGAAGAACAAACCGCTTGGATTGCGACCGAAACAGTTAGAGATAGATTAATTCATTATTTAAGTCGAATAGCTCCTTTAAATAATGAACATGAAAAAATTATTAATTTAAATATAACAAAAAAAGACCTAGCATCATATTTGGGTACGACACCAGAGTCTTTAAGTCGTGAATGGACTAAACTTGAAAATGAAAATATCATCAAACAATTAAATAAAAAGAAAGTTAAATTAATTGGCTTTTCTTTTGAACTTAATTCATGTATTATTGTATGAAATATTTTAAAAAACCAAACTAATTATATTAATATTAAATAACTAGAACTATAAATACTGTATATTTAAAATAACAATCCCCACTTTGCAACAATTCTTTTTTCATCTTTAGGTGTAACAATTTTAACATTATTATACATTTCTTTTAAGGTTGTTTCTTTTAAGGTTTTTAAAGCTTTATCAAGGTATAAAGGATATGTACTAGTACTTCCACCTATAACAATTACATCAGGATTATAAAACTGAACAACTAATCCTAATAATATTCCAAAATAATAACCAGCTTCTTTAATAATATTAATTGATTTTTGATCTTTATTTTCTATTCTTTTAATTAACTATAAAATAATTAATAAATATAAGCGTCCTTTTATATTGATATAACCTTAAATGCTAACATTTTAAATATCTATGTACAAAAAATATTAATACTTAATACTTCCAATCATAACCTAAAGAATTATAATATCTAGTTAAATATACTCAAGGGGTATAGAAATAAGATTATCTTTTAAGTATATCATGTTTTCATATTGGCAAATTATCACACCTAAACCAACTTTTTTATCTTTAAATTGCTCTAGTTTAGAAAATGCTTTAGCCATATGTTTGGTAGGATTGGCCGACATTTTAATCTCAACAGGATATAGAGTATTGTCTTTTTCAATAATTAAATCTATTTCATTTTTTTCTTTATCACGATAAAAATAAAACGGTAAATTAGTATAACCCGCATTTTTATATGTTTTAATTATTTCTGATACAACAAATGTTTCGAATACATGGCCAGCTACAGCACCATGCTGTAATGTTTGGGGTGTAGTCCATTTAGTTAAGTAGCTTAGCAATCCCGTATCTAAAAAATATAATTTTGGTGTCTTCACATTTCTTGTAAGAATGTTTGTAGAATATGGTTCTAAAAGATAAACTATTCCCGAAGTTACTAAAGCCGATATCCATCGTTTTACAGTATTAACACTTACTTCTACTTCATTAGCAATTTTAGTGTAATTCAATAACTCGCCACTTCTAGCTGCTATAGCTATCATAAATTTTGAAAATGTTAACTCATCACCAACGTTAATAATTTCACGAACGTCTCTATTTATATACGTTTTTACATAATCACTTAAATATTCATCCCAATTAACATTTTTGTCCATAAGTCTTGGGAATGATCCACGATGAATATGATTCCAAATGTTATCATATTTAACCAAATATTTTTTTCTAGTATTTAGATACGTTTCAGTCACCAAAAATGGTTCAGTAAAATCAATATTATACTTTTCTCTTAGAGACAAACCTTGCAATTCTCTAATTGCAATTCTACCAGCTAACGATTCTGAAACATTTTTCATTAAATGAAAAGCTTGTGAACCCGTCATTAAATAACGACCATATATCTCTTCTTTATCAACCTCTAACTTAATAGAAGAAAACAATGATGGCACATATTGTACTTCATCAAAGATAGTTTTATTTTTATGTTGTTTCATAAAAAGAATCGGATCTTCGGTCGCATTTCTTAAATAATTAATGTCATCAAATGTCAAATAATCAAAATCATTTAAATAATTATGTTTCAATAAACTCGTTTTACCAATTTGTCTCGGACCTGTAAGTAAAACAACTTTGTATTGTTTAAGTGCTCGGTCAATAACTTTTTCCATATGTCTTTTAATATACATTTTTAAAAACCTCCGACTAATTTGCAATTCAATGTCATTATAGTCGATAAAACAGCAAATGTCAATAAAAACCAATTCATTTCTTTATGTCTAGATTATTTGAAAATTTTGTTCTATTGGACATTAGACTAATATGTCTAATTGTGAGCAAAATGCTACAAACAAAAACTCTTATGTTTCTGTTTTGCAACGTACTTTATATATGTCGTGTTCAAAAACCACAATCTTTCAATCACGTGTGTTGATTTTGCTACAATCAAATTAGTTTCTTTGTCAATTTTGCTATATTTATACTCATAAG
>JBBACV010000040.1:0-9107 GCA_041656835.1 Acholeplasmataceae bacterium
AGGTACTGGATCTGGTATTTCAGTCTGGTTATGAAGTCTGTACCGTACACGTCGTCTGACCGAGGGTACATCCGCATGTAGGCTATCTCATCCGGCATGAACGATATGTACAACCCTGTACGTGACCGTTGCCACCACCGCATGATATACCCACGGGAGTACCACCCTTTCACCGGCATACCTGCTGTCATCCCTTTATAATACAACCTGTCGATCTCCGGCCAGAACTCTGTACCAAGATACGGTTTGAACTCAACAAGGTTGCCACCCATGTTGTACGTCTTTATTATTGTACCGGCATCGTACCGGAGTATATCGCGTACCGTGATTTTGATGATGTCTGAAAAGTCCTGTTGCGGGTTGGGTTGGTCGAGGAACTCTATCGCTTCGTCTATCTCTTTCCCTTTCTTATCTTCTACCGTCCAGTTCATCGAACTGAGGTAATCCATTATAGACTTTTCACATACAGAATAATACGCATTTTCCGCTAAGTCGTCGTTATCTGATTTGGTGAAGTTAGATCGGGGCATACCAAGAGAGTTGTAATAGTTGGATATGCTGTGTATAGCACGTCTGAACGCCTCGTCTCTCTGCCAGTCCGTCTCGTCTTTTATCTTCGGCGCTCCGTACCGTTCGTCCGGGTCGGTTACACCGGGAATGGCGAACGCCTTTATCATAGCGGCAGACAGCGCGGAAGAGGATACCATATCCAATATCTCTTTCCTATGCCGGTTGCTCACCAATCGTTCAAAATCAGGCATGGAAGTCACTACATTATAAATATCATAGGTGTAATATAAAAATGTTTATATTTATGATTCCAGAGAGATGATTTTTTATAGTTGAGTGGACAATTATGGTATGGCGACAACACAATTGTTGTTGTTGTCGTTAGTGTGGGGATACACTCTATTCCGTAAGTGACATCATCCAGATAGCACCAAACTGGTTCTGAAGGTGGGAACGCCACCTCCCGCCTTCTTCTTTTACGGTTCAAACGGTATAAGATCGTCGTCCTGTACCAGGTAGAACCCGTTTCTGGTGACAGGGTGACACGTTGTCTCTCTCAGATAGTCTATTGAGTCCCTGTCGAACAGCCCACCTCCGTCTGCTACACGGTATTTACCTGACCTGTCCCATCCTTGCGCGAACTGGTGACCGTGACCGCTGATAACGTTACAATGGAACTTCGCTGACAGATCCCTGGCGACTGACAGGTTCACTTGCCGGAAGTTTTTCGGGTGGCATATAAGCCAGTCCTGGTTTTTCTGGACAAGTTTCAGGTGGTCGTCTAACGTGACTTCGTACCCGTCAACGATCTTTGTCATGGCGAACAGTTCTTCCATCCCGGTAAGACCCGTGTTCATATCGATCCACCGTTTCTCGTGGTTACCCCGGCAGAAATAGATGGTATCAAACTGGTCAACGAGTTTTTCAAGCACTTTTCCCACTTCTTTTACTTCGGTTTGGAACGATTCTAACCACGTTAACCGTGAATGTCGGCTATAGTTGTCACAGTCCCAGAAATCACCTGCTACGATAAGATCGTATACCCCGTTGTCTTCTGCAACAGATAACATATAGTCTATAAGACAGTCGTCCTGGAACGGGATATGGTAGTCACAGGTTACAAGAACGTTATCAGAATAGACGGTTATCGGGTTTCGCTGTTCACAGATCATCTGGGCGTATACGCCTTCACGACGACCTTTCTCTGCACGGTATTTCCGTTTATACTCTCGTGCTTGTTGCGGGTGTGACTTTCTCCATAACGTACCTTTAGACGCTTGTCTGTCTGATCTCCTCGCGTCGTATGCGCGGTCTGCCGGAGTCTGCATATTTACCTCTCTATATAGAGATATAAAAATATATTTGGGAGAATAGGTTACCGGATTGAGTTTAGATCAATCTGTCGGACGAATTCAAGCGTGTTCCCATGCATCCTTACGAAATCACCTGACCGCATGAACTGTGTCGTGTTCTCAACACCTTCTATCAGGAACAGGTCGTATGACCCCGTAGCTATACCGCTTCCAGACACACCAAACTCGTGCGTAAGATACCCAGACGATACCAGCGGTGTAACGTCAGACGACGACGCGATAACACCCTGTGAGATATCTGCCTGGACGTTAGACATTATACTCTCGCAGAACGGTGCCACGTCACCACAGTCCATAGCCGTGCTGATACCCATGTTGTAAGCGGTATCGGACATGTACAACCTGCCACCGCCGAGAGACGCGCCTATATCGCCTGTAAGCCCGTCAGGTGTGATTACAGAAGTTGTAGCGAACTCTAACGATCCTCTACCGAACATTGACTGTGACCGGACACCCGCACTTACAACACACGATTCGCTGCCTGCGACGGCGTACGAACTGTATGACAACCCGTTACTTGCCGTGCCTGCCATAGTTGTATTCAAAGTAGTATACCCGAACGACAACTCTGACGGGTCGTCGCCAACCCAGAACGGGCAAAGCACGTTATCTGCGCTTGCCACACCTACAAGTAGGGTAAGAGCGATAACCATTACCAATAGTCTCTTCATATTCGTATGGTTTTATAATACTACGTTATATCTTTTCTGGAACTTTTAACAACTCTTCTTTCTCGCGTTTCTCTTTGTCTGCAAGACCGATATGGTTCCAGATACCTACTACGGAGATTATCGTGAAGAATATGAAGTTTATAGCGGTGGGGATCGATTTGATACTGTACGCGAACACGATCCAGAATATGTTAGAGTATATCCAAACCTCAAACCCAACCACTTTCGCCCGCGCTGTCGGATGAGCGATTATTATAGCGCCTATTATCCCTAACGTCAACGCTACCCACGAAGAGTAGGTTATAATAGTTTCCACTATCATGTAATGTTAGTTCTCGCCATATCTTTTAACTCTTGTTGCTTTCCCGATAGAGCATTATACCTTGTCCTATCCTTCAATTCCTGTTGTTTTGCGTTGTTCCACCCACTTACTTCTTGATAATACCCCGTTACCCTGCTGATCTGAACAACGTCGTGTGACCCGCATACCGGACACATCTGTGACCCGCAGTCAGGACAGTACGCTATCCCGTCAACAACGTCATGAGAACAGTGGAGATGGTCACGAGGACACATAGGTTTTAACGCGGTGTCCGACATACAGACAGGACAGTTTCCGTCTACTAAATCCTCTTCAGATATTACGATTTTGCATTGATGACATTTGTACTTACCCAAAAAAACTCCTCCGATGAGAGGATTATGAGTAAGATTCGTCAGGGATTAAGTCTTCCTCCTCATCGTCATACCATTTAACTATGTCCTCAATCTCGTCGTAGTCGTGTTCCGGTTGGATGTCGTCGTCTTCAATGACACCTATAGCAGAACACCCGCCGTAACCAAGCCCGTACGCCATTAAAGCAGCTGCCATAACGCAATCGTCATGGAACCCTTTCGGTGCAGAGTACCTGATATGACCTGACGGCATCTGTTCGTACGTGAACGCACCGAATTCGAGCAGAGTGTCCCGATCGTCAAGCAGTTTTATCTGTTGGTTCTCGATTAACAGTTGCAAATTCTCGATCATTTCGGGTTTTGTCTTCACGTTGATGTTGATACCGTTGATCGGTAACCCCTCTTTCGCTAAATCTTCGTAAATCGGGTCGCCGTACCCCGTAGAGTCGAGCATTATCGTGCATCTGTTGTATTTCTGGCAGACTTCACGGATTCTTTGCTTGATATAGTCCCAATCTGCCTTGTTAAACCGTTCAGAGTACACTTCTTCCATCTCTAACGTGTCCGCAACCTTGATAACCGTGAAATCTTCGTGCCTGCCGAGGTCTACACCGGCTAAATAGTACCGTCCTGGCACAGGATCAGCCCGTTTTGCCGTTATTACGCGGTCTAACCCACGGAACACTTCACCACCGGCGTCCAGAAACTCGGCTAAAATCTCTTGACGGTACTTGATATCAGGCATAGACCGTTTCATCTCGTCGATCTCGTCCTGCGATATGATAGGATTCTCCCAGGTAGGATACTGGTACGACTTCCAACGGTTCTGTGTGGTGTCGATACCACGTAAAAACAGTTCGTAGAACCAGTTTTTGCCTTTCGGTGTGCTGATAAATATAGCCCAACCCTGTTTGTCACCTAAAGCTGGTCTGATCGCTTCGTTCCAAACGTCCGGTTTCAGCATAGCGCACTCGTCTAATATGACGCCGTTCAGCCCTTCACCACGAAGGTTGTCCGGGTTATCACCAGATTTCGCCCAGATCGTTGATCCGTTCGCCAGTTCGATGTACAGTTCGCCTTCACGGATAGTCTTGATATAGGCTTTCGGTAGAAACCGTTTGATCATACGCCATATAATCTTAGTCTGGGGATACGTAGGCGACACCAACCAGTACACACCGTCAGGTTTCTTGAGCGCGTCCATAACCACCTTGAACGCAGACATTTGAGAGTTGTGTGTCGGGATAAACCGTTCGCCTGCAAGGAACAAGTGAGACTTGCCTTTTGTAGCGATACAACAGACCGGGACGGACTCAACCCGTCTAACATCAACAATAAACCGTCTATTTACATCAGGTTTCTTTGGTTTCCTGAACCTTTCCGATTTCCTGGTTAACTTGAACGGGTTGAATACCGGAGTGAAATGAATCCTGTACTTTTTGCCTGTCACTTTACCGTAAAGTTTTGCATCATATATGTTCAGTGTCGCCTTGACACCAAGCGACAATATAAGACTGTAAACGTCATTCGCCAGTTTCTCGTCGCACGACGTGTATTCCGCGTACCCTTTAGTGCTGATATACCCATCGGTGTCCATCAATCCTTTAAGTAATTCTTTTCTCTGGTTGACGTTACCAAAAAGATAATTTTTCGGGATATGTTTGTTGTTCAAAACCCCTGCATCCTTCAGTTCTTTTAGAAACGTTTTGTTTCTACCGCGCCATTTCCCGGTATCATGTATATCTGGTGTGAAAATAGTGTAAGTAATCGAACCTTTACGTGATTCTGGTTGCCCGACCCTGTACCCTCGTTCTCTGAAAGCGTTCAAAATCTCATCGTCGTTTGTTGTTATGCTTCCATCATACGTTGTTCCATCGCCCAACCATACACCGAGCAGGTATGGGTCTATACTCTGTTCTTTTGTTGAGAAGTTTATGGGTTTACATACCCGCACCGCGTGGTTGTGCTGGATTTTGGTATCGTTCCTTTGGATAGTTAACGTATCTTTTATCTCTTCTGTTGTGTGTAGTGTTGGTTTGTAACTGGTGGTGTGCTGCCTCCTTACGTTTTTACGGTAGTTTTGGTCGAGTGTAACCCATTCGTGATCTCCATCTGCAACTATCACTGTACCGTCACTGAAAACGACTTCGTAACACGGTCTGTCGTGGTACACTTCGCTACGGTATTCGACTTCAACCGGATTACCAGATTCGTCAAAAACGTAATCTCCCGGATCAATACATTTTATAGGTTTGAACCCATCGGTGGTGATTATTGGTGTCTCTATCCATAACGCTTTCCCGAACCGCCTGCCACAGGCGCAAACGATGAATCGGGCGTCAGATTGAAGGATCTCTCTCTGACGGGGGAGCAGCGTGATCTTCATGTGAACACCTTGTTCTCACGCCGTTTCATGATGTCACCTAAATTCGGCGAGCTTAGTAACGACTCTTTATCGTTGTCATGGATGATATCCGCTTCGACGGACCTACCTCTGCTGTCAGTTACCTGCACGTCTTTCCCTATATCCTCGATACTTATAGTGAACTTGTTCGGTGCTTTCTCTTCGATCATGCCTTTGAACGTCCGGGTGAACTTCAGCACCAGTTCGAAATATTTACCTAACTCGTCTTTATCTGTCATATCGACTTTCTGCGATATCATGAACAACGTGCTAATCGCCTCGTCGTATAACCCGTCGTCACCGAACACGAACAGTCGGACAAACCGGCGTTGCGTCTCGTTATCAAGCTCTTTCACCCTGCACGGCTGTTTTTCAGTGATTTTCGTCTGAACGGAGAACGGGCATCGAGTGAAACATTGACAGGTAGTGTTACAGAACTCGCGGTCACGTAACACGTTCTCATAGAAATCTTTCCATTTTAACTTCTTCCCTAACTCGTCTGCCATACAACAAGATATTATAAAGACATTTATATAAAAATACTATGGCGAATCCTTTATAATGTTATAGGTTATATAGTTATTGGGAAGGGATTTGCAATCTGTAAGCTTGAATTGTCCGGTTCAACCTGTTTACGATCCAAGCAGGCAGAAAGCCCACGGTTGAAACCGTGGGATGAATGCCTACGGGAGGAACTAAAATGATTCTAACCTACAAACTCCGACACAACCGTGATTTCAGCGATGAATTAAAGAAAGCGTTTGCAGTAGCGGAGTTTGCAGTCATGAACCCGGACTGCCGGACATCTGCTGCGGTCAAAGAGATCGGGTTAAAATCGGCAATATCGAACCAGCTTCTCAAGAAGTATGGCAACCAGAAGAAGATCAAGAAAGTCCACAGAGTCAATCTGGTTATACCGGGACAGTCAATTAAAGTAGATCGGGAGAGCCGAATAATACGAGTAGTTCCGTTGAATCTAACGCTCAACTACCAATTCCCCGATTTTCAGAAAGTCAACCAGATTGAGATCGACAAAGAATTTGCGTATATCTCATGTACCGTCGTGGAAGAACCGGAGATGATACCCCGACAATTTATCGGGGTTGATCGGAACACTACGGGACATGTGGCGGTAGCGGCGAATCCTGATACCGGGAAGATCGAGAAACTCGGCAAGAAGGCAATCCACACGCACCGGAAATACTCCGCGATCCGAAAACGTCTTCAGAAGCAAGGAAAATTCCGAAAACTGAAAAAGATTAAGGATCGTGAGTCTCGTATCGTCAAGGATCTGAACCACAAGATTAGCCGCAAGGTTGTTGATATGGCAAAGGATCAAGACGCAGCACTTGTCTTTGAGGATTTGAACGGTATCCGAAAGACGAGGAAACAACACCGTTCGTTCAGATACGCCCTGCACAGTTGGTCGTTCTATCAACTACAATTGTTTGTAGAATACAAGGCCAAGCTGCTCGGCGTTCCTGTCCTCTATATTGATCCAGCATACACCTCACAGGATTGTTCCTGGTGTGGTATAAGAGGTCAACGGCGAGGAAAGGAATTTAAGTGTCCGGTTTGTGGACACGTTGATCATGCTGATGTGAATGCGGCATTCAATATCGCACTCCGTCAAAAAAGCATGGTTGATCGTGTACAGAAAGAGATGTACACGATGGGAGCACTGATACCCGACGACGCAATGCTTGAAGAATGCCAAGCAACGTCAGAACCCCGCGTGCTTTAACCGTGGGAGTATGTCAGAGGACGTGAAAAACGTGAGCAAAAACTCTATGTTTGTTGTAAGTGAAGACCTGATCCAACCGATAACAACTATTGTAGCGGGTCGGGACGTTGTAGGTAGAGAATACATTATCGAGAAGCTTGAAGACCGTTACCCTGGTCTGCTGGATAACCGCACGAGACGGTACACGAAATGGGCGATCGGTATGGCTATGACGCAGATTGGGTTCGAGAAACTGTCGAAAAACTCGTGGAGCAGACCGAAACGGAGGACAGGGTTAGATGCCTCGCGGTAAGAACCCCGGAATGTGCGGTATGGACTCGATGTTGGTAGAACCGCCGGGGAACAAACTGTTAAAGTTCGTCGGTAAAGAGGTGGAGAACCGGGAATGGGTGGTTAAACGGACGTTAATGCTTGACTGTATCGAGAAACACCCGGAACTGAGCGAGAAGTATTCTAACCGGATGATCGCGTCGCTTGTAAGCAGAGCGTTACTGAACCACGGGTTCGAACCGAACTCAAGATCAAGGAGAGTGTTTATACGGAAAGACCTCGACTGAAACGCGGGTTACGTGCGAACAGCGAATCAAACAAGTTACTGTTACTACACAGGATAAAAACAGAGAGGGTGAGAAGACGTGCCAATCACAGTTTTGAAAGACGGTATTAAGTACGGGTTAGAAGAGTATATCAGACGAACTGTCGCCTTAGAAGTGACGTTCGCCCGGAACGAAGAGATGCGGAAAAAGCGGGAACGGTTGAACCGCAAATGATGTACCCACAATACTATTGCTGGAACCCAGGTTGCGAGTATGCCTGGAAAGAAGATAAACCGTTACCGAAGAACACGGTGAAATGCCCGAAATGCGGGTCGTATAAAATCACGATGACGATGGTCGAGAAACGGAGAGAGGAGAGACGATGAATTACGCTACAATCGAAGCGTTGAAGGCGAAAGCGGTATCTAACTGCGTAGAACGGTTAAAACGCGCTAAACCTGTCACCGATTACGGTATCACGGCTAAACGGAGGAGCGTGTACGGGTTATGACATCTACGCGCTGCAAATTCCAAGTGTGGGCTAAAGAACGCGCCGTTTGCACAAACGAGGAAGCACAACTGATATTACGCGGAATCCAGACCTGTCCGTTGATATACCGGCGGCTACACGGGCTGTGCAGGTACGCCGAGTTAGAAGAGGTGGAATGATATTATGGTGAAGATAGTAAAACATCTATGTCCTGACTGCCAAAGCGCGAAAACAAGGAATATCGCTGTTAATAATACCAACGAG
Source organism: Acholeplasmataceae bacterium (assembly GCA_041656835.1). Taxonomy (GTDB): domain Bacteria; phylum Bacillota_I; class Bacilli_A; order Acholeplasmatales; family Acholeplasmataceae; genus Acholeplasma. The sequence continues at coordinate 8,668 of JBBACV010000040.1, forward strand.
TATATAGAGGCTTTTTACCAGTGTATGGACTGTAAAACCGTTTTCTGTGAGACAGAACAAACTTATAAACGGTCATTCTGGGAATTCGGTACTTTATAAACAAAAACAGATTAAAGGTACAAAAACGTGGTTGAAATGGATAAACATAGGATAACAGTAGAAGTCAATATGGGTACCGTTCCCGTAACCTTCTACGAAGAGTCCGATAACCTGTTCGAAGGACTAATCAAAATCATGAACAGGATGTTAGAGAAGAACGCTGTCGTAGTAACGTCAATAACAGACGACGTGACACCTACGGGCTACGTTCCCAAAAAGAACGACGTAGAAGAGCGCGTTAACCAATTGGAGTTCGAACTCGACAAAACAAAAGATATATTAACACAATCCTTGTCACGACATACAAAAGAAATAGATAGACTATGGGATATGATACGACA
>JBBACV010000041.1:0-9056 GCA_041656835.1 Acholeplasmataceae bacterium
ATGTCACCTAATTTTATACTTATAATTTCCATAATTTCACCGTAAAGTATTATATAATAACTTACATAAATTAACAAGTAAAAAATATATAATCACTAAAGTTCTTAAAAGGTGGGATAAAAACGTAAATTAACGACTTTTTCTTGACTTTTTACCTTAAAAATGGTTATAATCAAGGAGAAGTAAAAAAGGAGTTTTAACATGCAGTTACCTGATTATATATTATTATTTGTTAGTTTATTTATGGTAGCAGTTTCAGCTTTACAATCTTCAAAAGAAGATGTTATGGAAGCTTTTACTGGTGCTAATAAAGATTTATTTAAAGACCGTAAAACTCAAGGTGCCGAATTATTTTTAAATCGTGCGATGATTATTTTATCAATTTTATTTTTCGCCATGATAATTTGGAGTAATGCGATTGACCGGTTTTACATGTAAGGTATTTCTTAAATAGAATACCTTTTTTATTTATATGCAAAGATATTTTTTAAACGATAATAAAGAATTTTTAAAAGAAGACATTAACCATCTTAAAAACGTGATGCGTTTTAAAGATGGCGACTTAATTGAAGTTTGTTTTAACGATAAGTGTTATAAAACAAAACTAATCGTTAAAGGAAACTCTTTTTCTTATGAAATTATTGATGAAATTAAAAATATAAAATTAACTAAAATTAGATTAATTCAAGGACTACCTAAAGGTAATAAAATTGACTTTATTACTAAATCTTCAACTATCTTTGGTGTCAGTGAAATAATCTTTGTAAATATGGATAGAAGTATCGCTAAAACAAATAATGTAGAACACAAATTAAATCGGTTAGAAAAGATTATAAAAGAAGCTAGTGAACTTTCAAAAAGATTTAATTTACCTAAAATAAAATTCATTAATAATATTAGTGAATTAACGCTAAATTTAAACACATATTTTTTAGATGAACTTGAAAAAAATAATAACTACCAGAAACAAATATATAACCAAGATGAAATCATTAATGTAATAGTAGGTCCTGAAGGAGGAATTTCAAGTACCGAAAGAGATGTTTTTTTAAAAAATGGATTTATTCCTCTTAGTTTAGGAAGTTTAATATTACCAACAGAACTTGCTCATATCCCATTTTTATCCCATTTTTTACCTAAATAATGAGTTTAATTTTATATTTTTAAATTAGTCAAAAAAAATCATATTTTTTTTGACAATCATGTAAAAATAGTTTATAATAAAAAAGGCTTGACTAAGCTTTAGTGTGGAAGGAGGGTTGACATGCCAAAAACTGAAGTACGTAAAGGCGAAACAATTGAAGATGCTTTAAAACGTTTTAAACGTAATGTTAACAAAGATGGTAACCTCGCAGAAGCACGCAAACGTGAATATTATGTAAAACCTGGTGTAAATCGCCGAATGAAAGAAAAAGCAGCTAGAAAACGTAAACGTAAATAAAAACTAATTGGCACCTTTTAAATAAGGTGCTTTTTTATCTATTATGAGTTAAAATAGAAGTAGATAGGAGTTTATATATGATACTTGATGTAAAAATTGAAAATTCTTTAACTGAATCTATTTTAGTCGGAATCGAAGACCGTAATTTATTAGTTTTTAAAACTCATTTTGGTTTTCCTGTTTCGATTAATCAAAGTAAAATATTTGTTGATACCGATGAATCTAACCGCCTTTTACTTGAAAATATTTTTAAAACTTTAATTAACTTAGCAGAAAACAAAGTAAGACTCACAGAACGAGATGTTTTATATGTTATTAAAATGGCTGAATCTAATAAGTTAGATAATATTGTTGATTTATATAAAAACCAAAAAAGAATTTTAACTAATGAAAGTGGTAAAGGAATCTACCCAAAAACCTTTAATCAAAAAATCTATAGTGATGCCTTATTAAAATATCCTTTAGTCTTTGGGATAGGGCCTGCCGGTACCGGTAAAACATATTTAGCGGTTGCTCATGCTGTTAGTGCTTTAAAACTTGGAAAAGTTAAAAGGTTAATTTTAACAAGACCAGCTGTTGAAGCTGGTGAGTCACTAGGGTTTTTACCCGGGGACTTAAAAGAAAAAGTTGATCCTTATTTAATTCCCTTATACGATGCCTTATATGAATTTTTAGGAGCCGTTGAAACAAATCTCTTATTAGAAAAAGGTATCATTGAAGTAGCTCCCTTGGCATATATGAGAGGTAGAACTTTAGAAAATGCTTTTGTAATTTTAGATGAAGCCCAAAATACAACAACCACGCAAATGAAAATGTTTTTAACTAGACTAGGATTTTCATCAGTCATGGTAGTAACAGGAGACCCTACTCAAATTGACTTAGGCTATAAAAAAGAATCGGGATTAAAAGATGCTTTAAATTTAGTTAAAGATATTAATGATATTAAAATAGTTAATTTTGATAAAATCGATGTAATTAGACATCCACTAGTTCAAAAAATAATTGAAAAATACGAAAATCAAGAATTAAAGTAAATGAAAATAAATATATTTAATAATACTAATCAAAACTTAAAAAAAATTACTAAAAAGATTAAACAAGTCTTTAAGAAAATTAAAGATAAAAATAAGTTAAACCTTATTTTTATTGATGACTTAGAAATGATTAAATTAAATCAATATTATCGTAAAAAAGATAATACAACAGATGTCTTATCATTTCCAAATAGTGATGATGAAAAGTTTTTAGGTGATATTTTTATTAATATTGATCAAGCTAATTTACAAGCATTAGATTATGAGCACTCAGTCTACCGTGAAACAGCATTTTTAGCTGTTCATGGTTATCTTCATTTAATCGGATATAATCATCAAACTAAAGAAGATGAATTAATCATGATTAATAAACAAAAAGAAATTCTAAATCAACATAAATTATAAAAAGAGGTTTTAAATTATGAAATTAAAAGAAGCAAAACTAGCAAGAGAAAAAGCTTTTGTCCCATATTCAAATTTTAAAGTAGGGGCAAGTATAAAATTAAAAGATGGAACAATTATTCATGGTGCTAATATTGAAAATATGAGTTACAGTTTAACAATTTGTGCCGAAAGAAGTGCTTTATTTTCACTTATAAGTCAAGGCTATAACCCTAATGATATTGAGTCTATCACTATAATTGGTGATACTAAAGACCCGATTTCACCATGTGGTGCTTGTCGTCAAGTAATGTTTGAACTAATGCCTAAAACTTCTAAAATTTATTTAGCTAACTTAAAAGGTGATATAAAAGAAACAAATATTAATGAATTACTACCTTACGGATTTGATTTTGATGAATAACAATTATAAATCAGCCTTTATTTCAATTATTGGTAAACCTAATGTCGGTAAATCAACCTTACTAAATAGTTTATTAAATGAAAAAATAGCGATAACATCACCGAAAGTTCAAACAACAAGACATTTAATTACTGGTATCCTAAATAAAGATGAAAACCAATTTATCTTTATCGATACCCCAGGAATTCATAAACCCCTTCATTCATTAGGTAAATCAATGGAACAACAAACCTTTAGCACCTTAAATGATGTTGATTTAATTATGTGGGTTGTCGATCGTAAATTTCATTTTAGTGATGAAATAATTTTAAATAACTTAAAAAAACTAAATATACCTGTATGTTTAGTTATTAATAAAATTGATTTATTTAAATCAAAAAGTGAAATCGATGAAATAATTTTATCTTTTATCAATCGATATAATTTTGATGAAGTTATCCCCATCTCTGCTAAAGATAATACTCATCTAAATCATTTAATTAATTCATTAAAAAAATACTTAAAAGAAGGACCTTTATATTATCCGAAAGATTATATTACTGATCAAAGCGATGCTTTAAGAATTAGTGAACTTATTCGTGAAAAAATTCTTTATCATACAAAAGAAGAAATACCTCATAGCGTCTTTGTTAAAATTGAAAACATGACTAATAATAAAGACTTAAAAACTTTAGATATTAATGCGTTAGTATATGTAGAAAGAAACTCTCAAAAAGGAATCTTAATTGGTAAAGATGGTTCTTTATTAAAAAAAATTGGTAAAGAAGCAAGACTTGAGATAAACAAAATCTTTAATTTAAAAAGTCATTTAGAAATATTTGTTAGAGTCGAGAAAAACTGGCGAAACAATCCTAGAATAATTAAAAGTCAATACGAAGGTAATTAAAATGGAAGGAATCATAATAAAAGTAATGGATTATAAAGAATATGATAGATTACTTTTTATGTATACAGAAGAAGGTAGAATTACTTTGGTTGCTAAAGGGGCGAATAAATTAAATAATGAGACCAGAGCTTTAAGTCAATATTTAAATTTAATTTCATTTAAAGAAGTAAATGATAAAACAATGTATAACTTAATGGAAGCTAAGTTAATAAATTCATTTTCAAACTTAAAAAACGATTATAACTTATTAAATACCGCGAGCATTATGTTTGATTTACTAAATTTATTTATTATGGATAATGATGATCATAAAAATGTTTATAATTTATTAAAAGACGCTTTAATTAATTTTAAAATAGGAAATGAACTATCATTTGGATTTAAACTATTAAATATTATTGGCTATGGGCTAAACTTAAAGCCCGAAAAGAAAAACCCCAAAGGATTTAATATTAGCCTAGGAAGACTAATATATGAAGATGAAGATTATTTAATAGATTTAAGTTTAGCCCATACTTTAATATTATTAAAACTAACATTCATGAGCTATGATAAAATAGAAGAAGTAGTTTTAAAAGATTATCAAGTTTTAAAACAATTTATGTATGATTATTATGAATATCATACCGACACTAAAATAAAAAGGAAATAGATAATAATGATAACTTTAGAAAAAATAACTCAATATGCAAAAACTTATGGTTTTGTTTTTCAAGGCTCTGAAATATATGGCGGGTTAGCTAATACATGGGATTATGGCCCATTAGGTTCACTCTTAAAACAAAACATAAAAAAGGTGTGGTTAAAAAGATTTTTAAATGAAGGACCCAATATCGCTCTTTTAGACTCATCAATTTTACTAAATACTAAAGTTTGGGAAGCATCAGGTCATTTATCAAGTTTTAGTGATCCATTAATTGAAAATAAAGTTTCTAATCAAAGGTATAGAGCCGATAAACTAATTACTGATTTTGATAATACAATTAATCCTGATGGTTGGAGTTTAGATAAAATGTATCAATTTATTGTTGATAATAATATTAAAGACCCTGCATCAAATAAAACTGAGTGGTTACCAATTAGACACTTTAATATGATGTTTAAAACACATCAAGGAGTAATTGAAGATACTGCAAGTAAAGTCTTTTTAAGACCAGAAACGGCTCAAGGTATATTTATAAATTTTAAAAACATCCAAAGAACGACAAGAAAAAAAGTTCCTTTTGGTGTTGCTCAAATTGGTAAAGCTTTTAGAAACGAAATTACGCCAGGTAATTTTATCTTTAGAACTAGAGAATTTGAACAAATGGAATTAGAGTTCTTTTGTAAACCTAACACAGAAATGACTTGGTTTGACTATTATCAAAAAGAAATTCATAAATTTTTACTTGATTTAGGAATTAATCAAGATAACCTAACAATATCAGAACATAGCCCCGAAGCTTTATCGCATTATAGTAATAAAACAATTGATTTTGAATATAAATACCCTTGGGGATTTGATGAACTATGGGGACTTGCTAGCAGAACTTTATTTGATTTATCTGAACATGAAAAACATTCGGGAGAAGATTTAACTTACTTAGACCCTGAAACAAACGAACGTTATCACCCATATGTAGTTGAACCTTCTGTCGGGGTTGAAAGATTATTATTAGTAATCTTACTTGATAGTTTAAAAGAAGAAACACTTCCAAATGGTGATACAAGAGAACTTCTTCAAATAAATCCAGCATTAGCACCATATAAAGCTGCAGTTTTACCATTAGTTAAAAAACATCATAGCTTAAAAGCTACCGAGATATATGAAAAATTAAGAAGTAATTTTGATGTAATTTATGACGAAACTCAAAGTATTGGTAAAAGATACCGAAGACAAGATGCAATTGGAACCCCATTTATAATTACCATTGATAACGATACTTTAGAAAATAACACGGTAACTATAAGATACCGTGATTCAATGAAACAAGATATTATTAAAGTTGATGAATTAGAAACCTTTTTATTTAATAACACAAAGTTTTAGGAGTAATTATGGCTGTTAGCTTATATGAAAGAGTCAATGAAGAAATAGATATCGTTTCTTTAGTTAGTGAATTTGTGAAACTAGAAAAACAGGGAAAAAACTATATGGGACTTTGTCCATTTCATCAAGAAAAAAGTCCTTCTTTTTCAGTAAGCCCAGATAAAAAAATCGCTAAATGTATGGCTTGTGGTGGAGGCGGTAGAGCTGTTACTTTTTATTCGCAAATAAAAAACATCCCTCCAAGTGAAGCAGTTACCGAATTAGCAAAAAGATTTGGAATTGAAACTAATCTATTCCAAGAACGAAAAGACCGAAACGAAAAATATTATCCATTATTAGATGAAGCAAGTAATTTTTATAGCTTTGCCTTAAAAAACACCGAATTAGGGCATCAAATGATCGATCATTTAAACACTCGTGGTTTAAATGATGAATTAATTGATCACTTTGAAATAGGTTTAGCTCCTAATCAAATGGATGCATTATATCAATTACTAAGAAGTAAAAATTATTCTGTTAGTGATATGATTGATCTAGGTTTAGTCAACCAAGGAAAAGATGGTTCATATTATGATGTTTTTAGAAATAGAATTATTTTTCCCATAAAAAATGAACGTGGATTTATTGTTGGTTTTAGTGGAAGAAGTATTGATAAAAACGAACGTGCTAAATATATTAATTCAAAAGAAACAGTCACTTTTAAAAAAAGTGAAACTCTTTATCACCTAAGTGATGCAAGAGGTCATGTCATAAATCAAAAACATGTAATTTTACATGAAGGATTCTTCGATGTTATCGCCAGCTTTAAAGCAGGCTTTAAAGCGAGTGTTGCTACAATGGGAACATCTTTAACTAATGAACAAGCATCATTAATTAAAAGAATCACTACTCATGTTATTATTGCTTATGATGGCGATAATGCCGGACTTAATGCAACCTTAAAATCGATACCGATTTTAAGAAGTGTTGGTCTTAAAATATCAGTTCTATTAATTCCTAATAAACTAGATCCTGATGATTATATTAATAAAGAAGGAATCAATAAATATCAAAACTTAATTGAAAATAACCTTTTAGATTCATATTTATTTACTTACGAATTACTAAGTAAAAATAAAGACTTTAAAAAAGCCGATGATATTACAGTTTTTAAAAGGGAGTTTTTAAAAGTAATTCATAACGCTGATATTTCGGTTATAAACTTTTATGAAAATAAATTTTTAAAAGATTTCGGGATAAACTTATTCTTATCTAAAACACCATCGCCAATCCCCCAAAAAGAAGGATTTATTTACCATAAAATTGTCAATCGAGCAGAAAGAACAATCGATAAAGTAATTGTTAATTTATTATTAGGTAATGTCCATTCAAAACACATCATTAATAATTTAGATGTTTCAATGTTAATTACCAAGGAACAAAAACTAGTTTATCGTGAAATTGCTGATTATTTAGAATTAATTGAATATAATCAAATAAACTTAAATCATTTTTTAGAAAACTACACGAAAGATAAAACCTTATATAATAAATATATAACGGATGTAGATTATATTAATAATTTACCAATTAAATCAATTGATGAACTTAATAAAAAACTTAGTGATATTAATAATTATAAACTACAATTAGAAATCGAAGAATATAAAGAAAAATTAAAAGAAATAAATAGCGAAGATCTTAAAAACCTTAACTTAAAAAAATTGTTGAAAAAACAACGCCAAAAGAAAAAACTTAAAAATTAGGAGGAAATTATGACACTTAATGATGTAGTAATGAAATTAAAGAAAAAAGCTGGAAAAGAAAAATTTGTTAATGAAAGTGATGTTACAGCTTTTTATCCCTTAAACTCAGATGAATATTATGAAGTTGAAAGAAGATTAGGAGACTTTGAAATTGATGTCTTATTAGATGATTATTTAGGTGAAGAAGAAACCGAAGAAGAAGTAGAAACCGAAGAAGAAACAAAGGATGAAGAGCCAGATGAGTTTTCATTATCTAGTTTAGAAGTTGAAGATATTAAAGAAGAAGAACTATTTAACTTTGATCAAATTCCAGCAACTACAAGAGTTGATGATCCAGTTAAAATGTATTTAAAAGAAATTGGTAGAACCCCTCTTTTAACCATAGATGAAGAAAGAGAACATGCAATGCGGGTTGCTAATGGAAGAATTGCCCAGGAACAATTAGACCTACTTGAATCAGGTGATCTAAATTTATCGAAAGAAGATATCGATTTATTAAATGAAACCATTCATAAAGCCCATATCGCTAAAGATAAATTAGTTGAAGGAAACTACCGATTAGTCGTTTCAATTGCGAAAAAATATACTAATCGTGGTTTGCAACTTCTTGATTTAATCCAAGAAGGAAACATGGGTTTAATGCGTGCGGTAGATAAATTTGATCATGAAAGAGGATTTAAATTCTCAACCTATGCTACTTGGTGGATTAGACAAGCAATCACTAGAGCAGTTGCTGATCAAGCGAGAACAATTAGAGTGCCTGTTCATATGGTTGAAACAATTAATAAAATGATTAAATTCCAACGTCAATTAACCCAAGAATTAGGCCGTGAACCAACCGTTGAAGAAGTAGCTGAAAAAATGGAGATAACTCCTGATAAAGTTTTAAATATCCAACAAATTGCAAGAGATCCTATTTCTTTAGAATCACCCGTAGGTGAAGAAGAAGACTCGACAATTGGAGACTTTATTTCAGATCCTAATTCCCTTAATCCCCACGATAATATGATGCAAGAATTAATTAGACAAACTCTTGATGAAGTTTTAGAAACTCTTACTGATCGTGAAGAAAAAGTCCTAAGATTAAGATATGGTTTATTAGATGGTAGAACCCAT
>JBBACV010000042.1:0-8879 GCA_041656835.1 Acholeplasmataceae bacterium
TAATTGTTGTTTGTTCATACATTAATTATACCAAAAAAGCCGGGTCTTTTGAAGACCTGGCTTTTACTTTAGTGGGTTAGCGAATTTTTATTTCGTTACAGCCCCTTTTGTTTAAATCAATATAACTTATTTTAAATGGATTTTATTAATTAGTTGTCTTCTTCAAAATCTATTTTAGTTTGGGTTTCTTCTACTTCATCTTCAGTGATTGCTTGTAGTTCAGCTTCCTTAACTTTATCTTTATCATTAATTTCGATTGATTCTTGGATAAAGGTTTCTTTTTCTTCGGTTTCTTCTTCAATTTCTTGATGTGGTACAACTGCTACAGTAGCAACCCTTTGACCTTCTCTTAAATTAATGATTCTAACTCCTTGAGTTACTCTACCTGTTTCAGATATTTGGTTAATTGGAATTCTAATTATGATACCTAGATTTGATGAGACAATTAAATCTTCATCATCATTAACGGTTTTTAAAGTTTTTAAAGGACCATTTCGTTTAGTAACTGTTAAGGTTTTAACTCCTTTACCACCACGATTTTGTTGACGGTACTCAGAGACTTTAGAACGCTTTCCATAGCCATTTTCTGTAATAACTAATATTTGTTCATCTTCATTATCAACAATAGATACTCCGACGATTGATTCACCTTCATCTAGGTTCATTCCTCTAACACCAATGGCTGTTCTTCCGATTGCTCTGGCATCATTTTCGTTAAAGCGGATTGCTTTTCCGTTTGATGCACCTAAGATAATATCTTTTTTACCATCAGTTGTTTTAACAGTAATAAGTTCATCTCCCTCATTTAAGGTTAAGGCGATGATTCCATTTGTTCTAATATTTTGATATTCAGAAACTTTAGTTCTTTTAATTGTTCCTAGTTTTGTAACAAAGAATAAGAATTCATTAGGATCATCAAAGTTTTTAATTGAAGTAAATGATGCTAATTCTTCGTTTGGTAGGAAGTTTAAATAATTAACAATTGGTACTCCTCTTGATTGTCTAGAACCGCTTGGTAGTGCGTATCCTTTGATTTTAAAGACTCTACCTAAATTTGTGAAGAATAAATGGTAATCATGGGTTTGGCTCATTTGAATATGTTCAACATAATCATCTTCATGAAGTTTAACACCTGCCATCCCAACACCACCACGATTTTGAAGTTTATAGTCTTCAATATTCATTCGTTTGATATAACCATTATTAGTAACCGTAACAACTATGTCTTCAACCGGGATTAAGTCTTCATTATCTATATCTAAATCTTCATATAAATTTATTTCAGATAATCTTTCGGTACTGTATTTATTTTTAATTTCTAATAATTCGTCGGTTAAAATTTCATATTTTTTATTTTCATTACCTAAAATTTCTTTAAATCCGGCAATCTTAATAGTAAGATCACCCATTTCATCTTTAATTTTATCGATTTCTAACGAGGTTAATCTTTGAAGTTGCATTGTTAGGATTGCTCTTGATTGTTCTTCTGAGAAATCATATTTATCGATTAAATTTGTTTTTGCTTCATCAGGATTTTTAGCTTTTTTAATTAATTCAATAATATCATCAACATTTGATAAAGCTTTAACTAGTCCTTCTAAAATATGATGTCTTGCTTCAGCTTTAGTTAAATCATATTGAGTTCTTCTAGTAATAATATCAATTTGATGATCGATATAATGAATCAACATATTTTTAAGTGGTAATAATTGAGGTTCACCATTAACTAAAGCGATATTATTAATTCCAAATGATGATTGTAGTTGCGTATGTTTATATAAATTATTTAAAATAACACTTGGATTTGCATCTTTTCTAAGTTCAATTACGATTCTCATCCCTTTACGTGATGATTCATCTCTTAGATCTGAAATTCCTTCAATTATTTTTTCTTTAACAACATAAGCAATTCGGTCAATTAATGTTGTTTTATTAACCATATAAGGAATTTCAGTAATAATGATTTCTTGACGGTTTTTACTGGTTATTAATTCATGTTGACTCCTAACTGCAATAATTCCTTTACCAGTCTCATATGCTTGTCTTAACCCAGTTATTCCAAGGATTTGACCTCCGGTTGGAAAGTCTGGTCCTTTAATGTATTTCATTAACTCTAAAGTAGTTATTTCATTATTTTCTAAATAAGCTAGTATTCCATCAATTACTTCACCTAAATTATGAGGAGGAATGTTAGTTGCCATTCCAACTGCGATTCCGGTTGATCCATTAACTAAAAGATTAGGAAATCTTGCTGGTAAAACTTTTGGTTCTTTTTCAGAACTATCATAGTTATCAACATAATCAACGGTATCTTTTTCAATATCTCTAACCATTTCAACAGCTATTTTAGTTAGTCTCGCTTCGGTATAACGCATTGCTGCAGCACCATCACCATCAACTGAACCAAAGTTACCATGACCATCTACTAGTGGAGCTCTATAACTAAAGTCTTGAGCCATTCTTACCATTGCTTCATAAATTGATGAATCACCATGAGGGTGATATTTACCCATCACATCACCAACGATTCTTGCTGATTTTTTATGGGCTGAATTTGAATACATGTTATTTTCATGCATAGAATAAAGAATTCTTCTTTGAACTGGTTTTAAACCATCTTTAACATCAGGAAGAGCTCTTGAAACGATTACGCTCATCGCGTAATTTAGAAATGAAGTTTTCATTTCTGTTGAGATATTAATTTCTTTAATTTTTGATTTTTCGATTTTTTCACTCATTGTTAGTCACCCTATGCATCTATATCAGTTGCAAATAAAGCATTCTTTTGAATAAATTCTTTTCTTGGTTCTACTTCTTCACCCATTAAGGTTGAAAAGACTAAATCAGCTTCAATTGCATCTTCCAATTTTATTTGAAGTAATGTTCGAGTATCAGGATCCATTGTTGTGTCCCATAGTTGTTCGGCATTCATTTCTCCTAACCCTTTATATCTTTGGATAGTTACTCTTGCATCTATTTCTTTAAGTGAGTTTTCTAATTCTTCATCACTATAAGCATATTTAAGATTTTTACCCCATGTTATTTTATATAAAGGTGGTTGAGCAGCATAAATATATCCGGCTTCAATTAATGGTTTCATGTGTCTAAAGAAAAATGTTAATAATAAAGTTCTAATATGAGCTCCATCAACATCAGCATCTGTCATAATAACTATTTTATGATATCTTGATTTAGATAAATCAAATTCTTCCGCAATTCCAGTTCCGATTGCTTGAATAAGGTTAACAATTTCTTTATTGCTTAACATTTTATCTATTTTAGCTTTTTCAACATTTAAAACTTTACCACGAAGTGGAAGTATAGCTTGAAAGTGTGAGTCACGTCCTTGTTTAGCAGAACCACCCGCACTGTCTCCTTCCACAATGTAAAGTTCTGAAATTTCAGGATCTTTACTGCGGCAATCAGCTAGTTTACTAGCAAATCCTAAACCATCAAGCGGAGATTTTCTTCTCGTTATTTCTTTCGCTTTTCTTGCAGCAACTCTTGATTCAGTCGCATTTAAAACTTTATCAGCAATTATTTTAGCTTGATTAGGATTTTCCATTAAAAATCTATCTAAGGCATAATCAGTTATTTGAGATGTTATCGCTCTTACTTCTGGATTACCTAGTTTAGCTTTTGTTTGTCCTTCAAATTGAGGTTCCGGGTGTTTAATTGAAATAATTGCAGTTAATCCTTCTCTAGTATCTTCTCCAATAATATTATCGGCTTTTTTAAGTTTATTATCATCAACATAACGAGAGATTACTCTAGTTAGTGCCATTTTAAATCCGTCTTCATGCATACCACCTTCAGTGGTATTAATGTTATTAGCAAAACTAAATAAATTAGGAACATAGGAGTCAACGTATTGCATCGCTATTTCAAAAGTAATTCCATCTTGTTCTTTCTCAAAATATATAATATCTTGATGAAGTGCGGTTTTAGCTTGATTTAAATATTTAATATATTCAACAATTCCACCTTCATAATGAAAACTTTCTTCTTGTTCTTTATTAGGGCGATGATCTTTTAAATTAATTTTTAAACCCTTATTTAAAAATGCTAATTGTTGAATTCTATTTCTTAATGTTTCATAATTATAAACCGTTGTTTCAGTAAAAACTAAAGGATCTGCTAAAAATGAAATAACTGTTCCACTTTTATTAGTTAAACCGTCTTCTTTTAAATCATATAAAGGGATTCCACGTTCATATTTTTGATGGTAACATTTTCCTTCTTTATGGATTTCTACTAAAAACCAAACCGATAAAGCATTAACAACCGAAGCTCCAACACCATGAAGACCACCTGAAACTTTATAAGAACCTTTATCAAATTTACCACCAGCATGAAGTGTTGTTAAAATTGTTTCAACTGCTGGTCTTTCTGTTTTAGGATGAATATCAACAGGGATACCCCTTCCATTATCAGTAACTCTTATAATATTTCCTTCTAATATTTCAACTAAAATATTATCAGCAAATCCAGCCAAGGCTTCATCGATTGCATTATCGATTATTTCCCAAACTAAATGATGTAATCCTCGTTCACCTGTTGAACCAATATACATACCAGGTCTTTTTTTAACTGCTTCTAATCCTTCTAGGATTTGAATATTCTCGGCAGTATAGTGATTGTTATTATGATTGTCCATTTATTGCTCCTTTGTTAAGTATTATTTTTTGAAAATCTTTATCGTTTTCAAGTGGTATTGCAGTTGTAATAATTGTTTGTATATCATTAGGTAATGATTTAATAAATATGTTTTGAATGTTTTGATCTAATTCACTAAACACATCATCTAACAATAAAACAATTTCTTTTTTATTTTTACTAATTAACCATTTTAATAAAGAAACTTTAATTAAAATAGCAGCTAATCTGATCATTCCTTGAGAACCAAAGTCTTTTAAACTTTGATTATTAAATAAAATATTTAAATCATCTTTATGAATTCCTGATAAAGTTTGACCAAAAATAATATCTTGTTTTTGTTTGGTCTTTAAAGTTTTTAACCAACTATCTAATTTAATATTAGGATTATATTGTATTTTTAAATTAAAATTAGAATAATTTTTACTTTCTTTTTCAAGAATTATATTTAATTCTTGGATAAACTCTCTTCTTGATTCATATATTTTAGAACCGTAATTATAAAGTTGTTCACCTAAAATATTTAAGAAAGTATAGTCATCGTTTATTTTAATTTTTTTAAGAAGAATATTTCTTTGTTTTAAAATATTACGGTAATTATTTAAATTACTTAAATATTCTTTTGAAAATTGAACTAATTCTAAATCCATAAAGTTTCTTCTAATTGAAGGACTTCCTTTAATTAAAAATAAATCTTCAGGAGCAAATAAGACAACACTTATATTTCCAATAAAATTTGAAAGAGTTTTAATTTCTTCTTTGTTGATAAAAACTCTTTTACTATTATCAGTAATAACTACTTGATATTCATCACTAGAAGTTTTTAAATTTACTTTTGTAAATTCGCTATCTTTTTTAATTAAATCTTTATCATGATTAGTTCGGTGTGACTTGGTTGTGGCAGTTAAATAAATAGCTTCTAACAAACTAGTTTTACCAGTTCCGTTTTCTCCTTCTAAAACTAACATTTTATTTTCAATATTAATTTTAAAATCACTTAAATTTCTAAAGTTTCTTACCGATAAATAATTTATCATACATGATCCTAACTTTAATCAAACATTTCATAAAAAACACTCGTTTTTATCATCAATAAACCCGAGATTTTTTAATTTAAGATTTACTTTTGTAAAAAATAAAATTTCTTATGTTTAAGAACTTTTTATGTTAATATTATACCATATTCTTTTAAAATAACCTAATTTTAGAGTCTTTTACTGTTTAATACCTTAATCATCATTTTTAAATAAAATCATTTAAAACAATGTTTTAATAAGATATTTTAATTTTTATCATAAAAAAAACTTAATTCATCGTGCTAAATTATGAATTAAGTTTATTTTTTTTATTTTTAATCGATTCTTACCGGTAAAATTAAATGAAGTAAATTAGGATCGTTATCTCCTTTTATAACAAAAGGTCTAATTTCTCCACCAAAGTTTAAAGTAACCTCACTTGATTTAAAAGCTTTTAAAGCTTCATTTAAATACTTAGATGAAAATGCGATTGTAATAAGTTCACCAATTGGATCAGCTGTTGGTAGGACTTCTTCTTTAGCATCCCCAACATCGGTGTTTGTTGATGATATTTCAACAACTTGATCTGATCTTAAAGTTAATTTAATAATATTATAATTTGATTCACGATCTTTAGGTGATAATAATGAGACACGATCGATAGTTGCAAGTAATTCTTCTTTATTAAACTTAATGATTGAGGGAAAAGTTTGAGGGATTATCTTTAAAGTATCAGGATATGTTCCTTCAAGTAATCTTGTTTGAAATAAAATATTATTGAATTTAAATAATATTTTATTAGGACTTATATATAAATCAATCGGTTCTTCGTTATGATCTAATATTTTAGTTAATTCTTCTAATGATTTACCTGGAATAATTAAATTAAATTCATCTGAGTTAACATCTATTTTTAAATGTTTTTGACTTAATCTAAATGAGTCGGTTGCGACTGTATATAATACTTCATCTTGATATTTAAAATTAACACCGGTTAAGATAGGTCTTTTTTCACTATCCGCAGTCGCAAAACTTGTTTCTCTAATTATTTCTTTTAAAACATCTGATGATAATGTTATTGGAGTATTAGTATCGATAAAGTCAATTCCTGGATAATCATCTATATTCATTAGTTTTAATTTAAATTCAGAACGATCAGCGGTAATAACTAATAATCTTTCTTCTCTTAATGATATTTGAACTAAATTAGCATCTATTTTTCTGATAATATCAATAAAGTATCTTCCAGGAATAGCAACTCTTCCTGTTTTAGAAATTGTTAATGATTCATCTTCAATAATTGTTTGAATAGCAATATCTGAATTTGAAGATGTTATTTCAATATAGTCTGAGAATACTTCTAATTTTAAAGCATATAAAATAGGAAGTGGAGTTTTAACTGGTAAACCTCTTTGGATATGAAGAAGATAATTTAATAATACATTTTTTTTGATTGTAAAATTCATACTTAAACCTCTTTTTATATATTTTTAATTCTTTATTATTGTTATTAGGGCATGTGGAAAAGTGGATAAGCATAGATGATAGCCTTGTAATAAGTTTATTTTACCACATTTTATATATTTTATTAACAATTTTATCTTGATAGATTTGAATTTAATTTTTTATTAATTGTATCAATTGCAAATTTAAGAGTCTTATCAACTTTTAATTCTCTTTCAATTTTATCGCAAGCCGATAAAACTGTTGAATGATCACGATCATTAAATAAAGAACCAATTGTTTTATAAGGAATATTGTATTTAGATTTAATTAAATACATTGCAATATGTCTAGGTAGAGTATATTTAGCATGACGTTTTTTCCCGATTAAATCTTCTAAAGTTATTTGGAAATAATCAGCAACTAAGCTTTGAATTTTATTATAATTATTATCATTTAAAGATTCACTTGTTTGTCTTACTTTTAAAATAGTTCCTAAAGCTTCATGGACAAGATCCATAGTTATTTCTAAATTAAAAGTTTGAGCATAAGTTATTAGCCTTATTAAGGCACCTTCAAGTTCTCTAATATTAGCAGTAAATTGTTTTGCGATAAAATTTAAAATATTATCGCTAATAGCTATTTCATCATCAAAAGTAACCATTTTACGTTTTAAAATACTGATTCGATGTTCTAAATCAGGAACTTGAATATCAACAGATAACCCTGCTTCAAATCTTGAAGTTAATCTCGGCATAATATTTTTAAGTTGTGAGGCTGGTTTATCAGATGTAATAACAATTTGTTTATTATTTAAATATAAATAATCAAACAATTTAAAAAACTCCATTTGAGTTTTTGAAGCATTGGCCATAATTTGAATATCATCAACTAATAAAACGTCAATATCACGATATTTATTGTTAAACTCTTCGTTTTTACCTTTCATTGATAATAAAGAAACAAAATCTTCGATAAAGTTATCAGCTTTAACATATAAAATTCTTTTAGTTACATCATTATCTAAAATATAATTACCGATTGCTTGCATAAGGTGAGTTTTACCTAATCCTACATCACCAAATAAATAAAATGGATTAGCAACAGCACCAGGTTGATCAGCAACCTTCATTGCCATCCTAAAAGCAAACATATTAGATTTACCAACCACAAATGAATCAAAAGAGTAAGTTTGATTTAAATTTCCTTTACGGTAATCAAAACTTAATTTTCTTTCTGGTACGTCATTATCTTTTGCTGATTCATCTTCAGTGATAAATTTAAATCTAACCGGATCTTTTGAATATTTTAAAGCTAATTCATTAATTTTACTTATATATAGTTTATTAATTCGATTTTTTAAAAAGTCGTTAGCAACAACTAAAGTAATTAAACCATTATTATATTTATGAGTACTCGTTAAAGGATGAAATAATTCATTATAGTTTCTTCATTGTATAATTTTTCTAAATCTTTTAATATTGTATGCCATAAATTATCATAAGGACTCATAAACATCTCTCTTTCTAAAAAAACCTTCTTATTTTACTACTATGATAGCATATCAAAACTTATTTTGTCTAAAAAGTTTTCCACAATATTTGTGGATAAAACTAAGAAAAATAAGTATTCAAATCATGAAATTGTGGATAACTTCGCGATTTAAGTGCAATATGAGCCTTGAAATAGAGTTATCAACTTATTCACATTGTTGAAAATAATTGGGAAAACATCCCACTAAAATTAATAAAATAATGTGGGAAT
>JBBACV010000043.1:0-8723 GCA_041656835.1 Acholeplasmataceae bacterium
CGCGTATAATGCGTGGCTTGCATTTACATTGTTAATGTATTGAAATCTTCCAGAATCACCTATGATTCCTAAGTATAAATAGTTAGCAGCTCTATCATTAATTACTAATTTATTTTCTAAGGCAAAATCAACAATCATTTCACTACAGGAAATAACTTTAGTGTTTTGATAAAAAAGTGTCGGATTTAAATTAGTTTCATTTAAATGATGATCAATAACAATTAATTCTTTGGCTAGTTTATATCTTTCATCGCTGACCATATAATCAACCGATGTATCTAAAATAAAAGCTAAAGAGTTTTTATAAGTATCATCATTAATATTATCCATTTGATTATCAAATAAGTATTTATTATCATCGCCAACCACATATATATTTTTATTAGGAAAATTTAGTTTTAAAATTTCCTTTAAACCTAATTGAGAACCATATGCATCTAAGTCTGGAAAACTATGGCGATGAATAATAATATTTTCATATTTATTTATTTTATTTAATATTTCTTTTATCATATTAATGACCTAAGTTTCTTGGTGTTCTAGGGAAAGGGATTACATCTCTAATATTTTCAACTCCCGTTAAATACATTAAAAATCTTTCAAAACCTAAACCAAATCCCGAATGAACGACTCCACCATATCTTCTTAAGTCTAAATACCATTCTAAATCTTTTTTAGGGACATTCATTTCGTCCATTCTTTTAATTAATAAATCTATTCGTTCTTCTCTTTGAGAACCACCAACTAACTCTCCTGAACCTGGGACTAATAAATCAACGGCAGCGACTGTTTTTAAGTCATCATTAAGTCTCATATAAAAAGCTTTGATATCCTTAGGCCAATCTTTAACAAAAACGGGTCCATTAAAGTGTTTTTCAGTTAAATATCTTTCATGTTCGCGGTTTAAATCTTTCCCGTATTCAGGTTTATTTTCAAAAGTTTTATTTGAATCAATTAATATTTTGATTGCTTCTTCATGAGTGATTGTCATAAAGGTAGTGTTAATGATTTTGTTAAGTCTTTCTAATAGCCCTTTTTCAACAAATTTATCAAAAAACTCCATTTCTGGTTTTGCTTTTGCTAAAACTTCTTTCGTAACATACTTAACCATGTCTTCGATTACTTCAATATTTTCAGTTAAATCTTTAAAGGCCATTTCTGGTTCAATCATCCAAAATTCAGAAGCATGAGTTGTTGTATTAGATTTTTCGGCTCTAAAGGTAGGACCAAAAGTATAAACATTTCTAAAAGCTAATGCATAGCTTTCAGCTTCTAATTGACCGGTTACCGTTAAATATGCTTCTTTTTGGAAAAAATCTTCGTGATAATTGATGTTTCCATCTTTATCTTTAGGTGGGTTTTTCATATTTAGGGTTGTTACTCTAAATAATTCGCCCGCTCCTTCACCATCATTAGCTGTAATGATGGGTGAGTTTAAATAAACAAAGTTTCTTTTTTGAAAGAATTCATGAATCGCAAATGCGGCTATTGATCTAACTCTAAAGACAGCTTGAAATAGGTTTGTTCTAACTCTTAAGTGACTTACCTCTCTTAAAAACTCTCTTGAGTGTCTTTTTGGTTGAATCGGGTATGTCTCATCAGCATCACCTAAAAGATCTGATTCTAAAACTTTAAGTTCAAAAGGTTGTTTACGGTCAGGGGTTAATTCAAGATATCCTTTAACGCTTATTGATGAACCAACTGAGTATTTTGAAATATTTTCAAAGTTTTTGGTTGTTTCTTTTTCATAAACTAATTGGATTGTTTCAAAGTAACTACCGTCACTTAAATTGATAAATCCATATTCTTTTTGGTCTCTGTTAGTTCTAATCCAACCCTTTAAAGTAATTTCTTGGTTTAAATATTTATTTACATCTTGATAGATTTCTTTTATTGTTGTTAGCATAATATCCTCTTTCTAATATTTCAATTAAATTTTACCAAATATTTATATTTAAACAATTAATTTATTAACTATTATTGTTAAATAATATCTTCTAAATAATAAACATGGATTCCATCTTTTTTAGTTTCTTTATAAATTGTTAAGTATAAGTCATTAGATAATAAAATATCATAATCAGAAACGATGAATCCATCTTTATTTAAATTATAATTTGTATCATAGTTTTTATTAATATCTTCATATGCTCTTGAGACTAAGTCAGTACAATAATATTTATATTTTGATTTAATAACAAACGTAAAATTATATAAAGCTTTATCAATTATTTCATCTAGATTATTTGATACTTCATTAATGATTAAGTCTCTCTCATCTTCGCTTCTAAACTTAGGACGAACTGCCATAATTTCATTACGGTAATACTTATTATAAACTTTATATTGAGCATCATTTTCATCACGGTATTTAACCATCCAATAATTATACGCTTTTTGAGCAGAGACCTCGTAATAATCTTCTTCATCATATCCTTGGTGAAAAACTACATTAATCATAGTCTCTAAACTTAAAAGACCGTCAGGGCCAAGTCCGGTTGATTGGACTATTTTATTATCTTTAGTAACATAAGCTGCATGACCACCAAACCAAAAAGATAACATTTGATGAATAATGGGTGCGGTCGGAAAAGGTGATTCAAAAGTTAATAAAATATCTCCCTCTAAACCAGGTTGTAAAAGTTCGTCTTGATAAAAGACATTTCTTTTATCAAGAAGTTCATAATCATGTTCTCTTTTAACTTTATGATAATAATAAGTATCATCATAAAACTCATAGATTAAAGGATCTTCGTCATATGCTCTACTTTTAAATTCTTCAATTTTTTTATTTTTCTTTATATTTTCAAAAGTTGAGACACCAATTGAATACATAAAAGAAAAAAGAAATACGATTAAAATTATTTTAAACGTTTTTTTAATTATTTTTATTATCTTCATATTAAAATTATACAATAAAGGGTGTTTTTTTTAAAACTTTAAACACCCTTTATTTTATCTATTTTTAGGTTTGATGACGATTGCGCGATCGTCGCCTTCACCTTCTGAGACAGTTTCAACATCACGCCAATCAGAAAGTTTTTCATGAATAATTCGACGGTCAAATGAATTCATTGGTTCTAATTTAATTGCGATTAAAGTACTGGCTACTTCTTTAGCATTTTTAGTTGCCAGTATTTCTAATTGTCTTTTCCGGTTTCGGTGGTAGTTTCCGATATCTAAACTAACTAAAATATTTTCAGATGTAAATGAAGATAAGTGGTTTCTAAGTAGTGTTTGGAAAGCTAGTAAGGTTTTACCTTCCCTGCCGATTAATAAAGCATTTTCTTTTGTTTTAACACTATAATATATTTCATTTGGATTTGGAGATCTTATTTCCATTTTAGATTCAATATTTAAACCTTGAAGGATTCCTTCTAAATATTGTTTTCCTTCTGTAGTTAAATCAATATTAGGTGTTATTAAGTATAATTGATTTCCTTTTTCTAATTCAGTGTCATCTTTAATCATCTCGGCTTTTAACTTAGAGGTTGAAAGATATAATCTTTCACTGGCTAACTCTAAAGCTTCTTTTTCAGTTTTTGCTTGTAGTTTTATTTCTTTTAACATATATATCCCCCCTTTTTAAATAATTGATTGTTCGTGTTTTTGTTTATAATATTTTTTCTCTTGTAATTTACGATTAATAATTGATTGACCAATTGAATATGTATTACCAATAACCCAATAAAAACCTAAAGCATTAACTGATGTTAATGATGCAAATACCATCATAACAATCATTACTGTTGAAACAGTTCTCATAGTTTTTTCGCTTTGCATTGCTTGTTCACTTTTTACTTGAGTTCCAGTGTCTTTAGCATAAGCTGGTTTTTTAGAGGCAATTTTTTGAAGTAACCACATTGTTGCTCCAACAATAATAGCTAATACATAACTCCAAACATCATTAAATCCGGATGCAGTTAAATCAAGACTTCCAAACATCATTTTTTGATGTGATACTTGATTTACAAACATCCCTCCTGGAACAGTAATCCGGTGAACCACCTGAAACATGGCAAGGAATATTGGCATTTGTAGAATTGGTGTAAAACATCCTAATAATGAAATACCATGCTTTTTATATAGTTGCATCATTTCTAATTGCATTTTTTGTTGAGACTGAGGGTCTTTTTTCATAGCATATTTATTTTGAAGTTTATTTAAGTCGGGTTGAGCTAAAGCCATTTTCATTGACATATCATTAGCTCTAGCATAAATCGGCCATGCTAAAGTTCTTACAATAATAGTTGCAAAAATAATTCCTATCGCGTAGCTGTTAAAAAATATACCGGCAAAGAAGGCCATGACAGCTGAAATCGGGATAATTAAAGCATAGTCCCAAGCATATCCTAACCAATTGTTTTCTCTTTTAGTGCTAATCGGTAATTGATTATCGGCAGGTTTATAAGTTTTATTTTGAAAAGTGATTCTTGAATTTAAATAATCATCAAATGAAAACTCCATTTGATTGGTTGAACTTAACTTTAAAATTTTAGAATCATAATCTTCAGGATAAATAATATAATCATCCATGTCTTCTATTAAGACATCATCATTTGAGGTAGTATTAAAATTAGCTGTTAAAACTAATCCGCCACTAATATCTATTTTATTAACCTGTGGTGTATAAAATAGATTAGCTGTATTAGTAGTTTTTATTTCTTCATCTGAAACTCCAAATGTTGTAGAGATAGTTTGAATAGCTGGTTTATTTTCATTTAAAGCCTTATCTTCTAAATATAAATATACTTTATATGTTAATGATTTAACTTTAACTTCATAAATAAAAGCATCATCATCAATTCTTTTGGTTTCTACATCTGCATATGAAACATCAACAATTTTTGATGTTTTATTTGAAAGAATTGAAAAGTAATCAAAGTCTGATAATTTAACATCTGGTTTAATTTTTGTTAAATCATCTGGATTAACTGTTTCATCTAATGTATAAACTATTTTATTTGGTGATAAAAATGTATCTTTTTCAGTTATTTTTTGTCCACATGATGCGAGTAATAAAACTCCGATAAAGACAATAACTAATGTAATAATTTTACGCATTTAGTTTTCCTCTGTTTTTCTTAATTTTGTTTTTATTAATAAATAATTAATTAATTCTTTTATTTCGTGATACTTTAAAGTATTGGCAGTTGGTTTTATAACGACAACAAAAGAATAGTTATTAGAAATTAAATCTTTATTTTCTCTAATGATCATTCTTATTTGTCTTTTAATTTTATTTCTTTTAACCGCATTTCCATATTTTTTACCAATTGAGATTAAAAACTTAAAGTTTTTATTTTCGTGTGGTTTAAAATAAATTGAGAAATATTTATTGCCACTTGATTTTTTATGGTTAAAAATATTTTGGATTTCTTTTTTATTTTTAAGAGAGTAATATCTTTTCATTTAAATCCTTATCTAAAAAAATAAGGATTACCAAAAACAATCTTTCTTCTGGTAATCCTAGTTTTTTTATTAATATATTTTTATACGGTAAGACTATGACGACCTTTAGCTCTTCTTCTTGCTAAAACTAATTTCCCACCAGGAGTTTTCATTCTAGCTCTAAAGCCATGAGTTCTTTTTCTTTTAATCTTACTTGGTTGGTATGTTCTTTTCATAATCTGACCACCTTTCTATTAAATCACTAATTAATTATAAGGAAACAAGTCTTAATTGTCAAATATTTTCAATATTTAATCATTTTTAGTTATTTTATGTTTTTTAATATATAAGCTCTATTAATGCTTCTTTATTCTTAATTATTATTTTTTGATTAGAAATTGTTTCTATATATTTATTATTAATAAATTTTTTTAATGTTCTACTAAATGTTTCACTAGTTATTCCTATATTAGAGGCTAAAATACTTTTATTAACCGGAAAGATTACAATATTGTTTTTTTCTAAATCTAAAAGTAATTTAGCTAATTTTTCACTTGAATTAGATAATGCATAATATTTTAATTTTGTTTCAGTATTTTCTAGTCTTTTCGAAAGTTCTAAAAGAATTTTAAATGATATTTCAGGATTATGTTCGATTAAATTTCTTAATTTTAAACTATCTAAAGTGCATATTACGGAATCTTTAATTACTTCAGCACTTGAGGTTGTTTCTTGATCTTTAAATAAAGAGAGTTCACCAAAGAAATCACCATGGTTTAGAAGATGAAGGACTTGTTCTTTCCCTTCATATGAATATTTTGATATTTTTACTGTTCCTTCACTTACAACAAATAATTGACGGATCATATCTCCTTCATTAAAAATCAAATCTCCTTTTTGATGTTTTTTATGAGATGCTATTTTTAATACTTCATTCATTTCTTCTTTTGATAAACTTTTGAAGATTGGTACTTTTGTTAAACAATTTAGATGATTAGACATATATACTCCTATTTAAAAGATAATAATCGGATTGCATTTAGGATTACCACGATAACTGAGATTTCATGAACTAACATTCCGATTGCCATATTTATTACTTGGAAAATAACTCCTAGTATTAATATTATAACAACAATTAAAGCAATCATGATATTTTGAAACATATTTGTTTTAACAGCTTTACTTAAAGTTAATGCTTCGTTAACTTTAAGGATGTTTTCACTAACAATAACAATATCAGCAGCTTCGGCAGCAATGTCTTTACCTAAATCTTTTAAGGCAATGCCAATTTTAGATTTAGATAAAGCTGGGGCATCGTTAATGCCATCACCAATAAATATTGGTTTAAAGCCTTTTTGTTGATATTTTTCAATAATTTCTAATTTATCAACCGGTTTTAAATTCGCATAATATTTATCAAGATTTAATTCTTTACTAACAATTCTTGCAATATTTTCATTATCTCCGGTTAACATGATAATTTTTTTAATTCCTTTTTTCTTTAATTTTTTAACTAAAGATTTTGAACTTTCTCTAATTGAATCTGAAATTCCTAGTAAAGCGATTACTTTTAATTCATCGTATAAACCAATTACGGTTAAACCAATATTTTCCATTTCATTTATCTTATTTCTAAGATTATTATTTATTAAATTCTTAGGAGTTATTTTTAAATTTCCAACATAATAATTATTTTTATTATAACGATATTTAATTCCACTACCAATGATTAGTTCAATATCTTCTAACTCTTCACTATAATCTATATCCAAAGACTTTGCATAATTTAAGATAGCATTTGAAATTGGATGTTCGCTGTATTTTTGAGCAATAGCTATTAGTTTAATAATTTCATTTTCATTATAATCGTTAAATACTTTAACTTCTTTTAAAGCCATTTTACCGTGAGTCAAGGTACCTGTTTTATCAATTAATACTAAGTCACCTTTACTGAGATTTTCAATTGTTTCACCGCCTTTAAAAAGAATACCTTTTTTAGCACCATTGCCAATTCCTGAAACAATTGAAACTGGCGTTGAAATAACTAAAGCTCCAGGACATGAAATAACAAGCATTGTGATGGCAAGTTTAAAGTCTTTTGTAAAAAGATAAATAAATAAAGCTAAAACAATTATTAAAGGTGTGTAGTATTTAGAAAACTTATTAATAAATTTTTCTGTTCTACCTTGATTATCACTTGCATCCTCAACTAATTCGATTATTTTATTTAATTCGGTATCTTCGATTAATTTTGTTGTTAAAACATCTAAATAACCTGAAGTTAAAATAGTTCCTGCAAAAACTTGATTATTAATAGTTTTATCAACCGGAAATGATTAACCTGTTAACATTTGTTCATCTAAAATACCATATCCTTTAATAATGTTGCCGTCAACTGGAACTTTTTCACCTGGTTTTATTCTAATTAAATCATTAAGTTTAATTTCTTTAATATCTTTAATTATTTCTTCGTTATTAATTAATAGTCTTGCTGTTAAGGGTTTTAAATCAATTAATTTTTTTAATTCTTTTTTAGTTTTATTTAAAGATATAATCTCTAAATAATTTCCTAAATAAAAAAGATATGTAACAGCTGCCCCTTCAAAGAATTCACCAATAATTAAAGCACCTATCACAGCGATTGTAACTAATAAATTAATGTTAATAATTAAATATCTTAAGTCTATTAAAGCATTTTTAAAAATATTATATCCAGATAAAACTGTTAATACTATCATTATTATTATTGTTAAATAATTTAAAGGTGCTTTTATATTTAGTATTATTGAGATTATAAAAAGAAATGTTAAAGAAATAATCTTATAGTTATTTTTAAAAAATATCATTTTTTAATTTTCTTTAACATTTAAAACTTGATATCCTAAATTGTTAATTTTATTAACAATTAAATTAGAATCATAGTTTATTAGAGTTTTTACTTTAACTCTGGATGAATTAAATAAAACAACAACCTGATCAATGTCTTTTAGCCCTTTAATCCCTTTTTCGATCCTTTTAATACATGATGGACATGTTAGTGTTTCTAATTGAATTATTATTTCTTTCATAATTTCTTCCCTTTTTAACTAAATTATATTAAGAAAAAACGGATTTTTCCTTGACCCTGGTCAAATTTTCAAAATAAAAATGAAATTAAAATTGAAATAACATTTATTCACAATTTTTTCCGTTATTCCCACATTATTTTATTAATTTTAGTGGGATGTTTTCCCAATTATTTTCAACAATGTGAATAAGTTGATAACTCTATTTCAAGGCTCATATTGCACTTAAATCGCGAAGTTATCCACAATTTCACTATTTAAAAG
>JBBACV010000044.1:0-8597 GCA_041656835.1 Acholeplasmataceae bacterium
TAATCGCAACCGCACCGTCAGTTATATATCATGTTTATTTAACTGACGGTAAAATGATTAAAGTTGATAACCCGGCATTACTACCCGATCCTACTTTAATTGAAAAAATTGAAGAGCCATATGTTAAGGCATCCATTATGACACCTGAGGAATATATTGGTGCTGTAATGGAAATATCTCAAAATAAGCGAGGAATCTTTAAAGATATGTCATATGTCGATAAACACCGCGTTTTAATTAATTACGAATTACCTTTATCAGAAATTGTTTATGACTTCTTTGATCGATTAAAATCATCAACCAAAGGATATGCATCCTTTGATTATGAAATATCAAATTATAGGGAAACAAGTTTAAGAAAATTAGACATCTTATTAAACGGGGAAGTAGTTGATGCTCTATCTGTTATTGTTCATAAAGACTTTGCCTACAGAAGAGGAAGAATTATTGTTGATAAATTAAAAGACTTAATTCCTCAACAAATGTTTGAAATTCCTGTTCAAGCAGCAATCGGTGGTAAAATTATCGCAAGGTCAACCATAAGAGCATATCGTAAAGACGTAATCGCTAAATGTTATGGCGGAGATGTCTCAAGAAAGAAGAAGTTATTAGAAAAACAAAAAGAAGGTAAAAAGAGAATGAAAACCTTTGGTAAAGTAGAAATCCCACAAAGTGCGTTTTTAGCAATCTTATCTAATTTTGAAGACTGATATCATTGACTTGTATCCGCTTTCATGATAAAATAAAAACATAGAAAAGAAATAATAGAAAGAATAATTATATGAACCAAATTATTATCATCACCATTATTTCATCAATTACAATAAATTACTTTTGGTAGTGTTTTGCACTACCTTTTTTATGCAATAATAAACCCTTATTAATAAGGGAATAAAAACTCTCTCTCCTTAAAAAGGTATTCCTTGTGAATACCTTTTTATTACATTGATGGTATAATTAATTAAAGAAAAGGACTTATCGAATGAAATATATTGTTAGTGATTTTAAATATTATTTAACCCATGAAAAAATGTTATCAACTTTAACTGTTGATGCCTACTTAAATGATATTAATAAATATACAAGTTTTTTAATTAAATACCATAAAATTAAAGATCCTGGTAATATTACTTTTAAAATGATCGAAGGATTTTTAAAGAGTGAACGTAATAAAGGATTAAGCGATAAATCACAAGCTAGAGTAATTACATCAATTAAAACTTTTCATACCTTTTTAGATTTAGAAAAAATAACTGAATCAAATATTACTAAAAACTTATCAAGTCCTAAATTAGGTAAATCGCTTCCTAAAGTATTAAGTATTGAGGAAGTAACTAAATTACTTGATGTAGTAGATTTAAATTCTAAATTTGGTTTAAGAAATATGGCACTATTGGAATTAATCTATGGTTCAGGACTTAGAGTTAGTGAGTTAATTAATTTAAGAATGAGTGATATTTATTTAATGCAAAAATACGTTATTGTTTTAGGAAAAGGAAATAAAGAAAGAATGGTCCCTATTTCTGATATGGCAACAATTGCCATTAGAGAATATATTACTAAGGGACGAGAACCTTTATTAAAAGGACACAATAAATTTTTATTTATAAATAATCAAGGTAATCAATTATCAAGAGTAGGTTTCTTTAAAGTTTTAAAAACACTTGCTAGAAATGCTGGATTAAATGAAACAGATATTTCCCCTCATACACTAAGACATTCATTTGCAACCCATCTTTTAGAAAATGGAATGGACTTAAGAACTCTACAAACTTTATTAGGACATGAAGATATTTCAACCACTCAAATTTATACACATATATCCCAAAAAAGATTAAAAGAAGTATATAATAAAACTCATCCAAGAGCAAAAGGAGATACTAATGAAATTTAAAAGAATATTTTTAATCGTCATGGATTCACTGGGAATCGGAGCTCAACCAGATAGCCATAAATATTTTAATTTAAAGGTTAGTGATGAAAAGGCAAACACCTTTGGCCATATCGCAAACACCATTAAATTAAACATTCCAAATTTAGAAAAACTAGGAGTGGGAAACATCGCTCCACTTAATAAAATAAGCCCGGTTAAATTAACAAATAGCTATGTTGGAAAGATGGAAGAAGCATCACTTGGGAAAGATACAATGACTGGTCATTGGGAGATGATGGGCCTTTATATTACCGAACCATTTTTAACATTTACCGACACTGGTTTTCCAGATAAATTAATAAAAGAATTACAAGAAAAAACTGGTAGAAAAGTAATCGGAAATATAGCTGCATCAGGAACAGATATTATTAAAGATTTAGGGGAAGAGCATTTAAAAACTGGGGCCTTAATTGTTTACACTTCAGCAGATAGCGTATTACAAATTGCGATGCACGAAGATATAATTCCTATCGAAGAACAATATCGCATATGTGAGATTGCCAGAGAAATAACAATGAATCCAGAATGGAAAGTTGGACGTGTAATCGCGAGACCTTTTGTAGGAACAAATAAAAATAATTTTACAAGAACTTCAAATCGACACGATTATGCTTTAAAACCTTTTGAAAAAACCGCCTTAAATTATTTAAAAGAAAAAGGGTATGATGTAATTGCTTTAGGAAAAATAAATGACATTTTTGATGGTTACGGAATTACTGAGTTTTCTAAAACAATTTCTAATGATGATGGAATGAAACAAATAACTGAAAGAGCATTAACAGATTTCACAGGACTTTGTTTTCTAAACCTAGTGGACTTTGATTCCCTTTACGGGCACCGAAGAGATCCGGTTGGTTACGGTAGAGCGATTGAGAAGTTTGATAGTCAATTGCCTGATTTAATTAACAACCTCAATGATGACGATTTACTAATCCTAACCGCCGATCATGGTAATGATCCAACCTATCATGGGACTGATCATACCCGTGAATATGTACCATTAATTATTTACAATAACAATTTTAAAACCCCTAAAGTATTACCAATAAGAAAAACATTTGCCGATCTCGCTAGTACAATTTCTGAGAACTTTAATACGGAAAGTACAGCTTATGGTAAAAGCTTTCTTTCAATATTGAAATAAGTAAGTTTAGTAAATTTAAACCAAGGTACGATTTTATAATCGTACTTTTTTTATGGAGTTTTTATTTTTAAAATATCTAAACTCAAAAAAATAAATTAGTACTAGATATTTAGTTAATTGAATATATAGCAAGATTAAAAGTTGTTCTAGTAGAATAAACAAAATATTTAATAGGTAAAATGATTAATAAAATAAATATTTATATAAAGAATAAGATAAATAAAATATACATTTATAAACAAAAGGCTATGATAATAGAATAATTAAAGAAGAAATTGATAAAATTAATAAAAAACGTAAGTATAGTAAAAGTAATAATGGTTTACTATATTTAAACTCATAGTTTATTTTAAAAAATAAATATTTATTAATAAAAGTATTGATAATTATAATTTAATAAATGTTCATAATAAAAAGAACGAAAATATTGAAATCGATTTTCAAAAATTAATTTTATTTAATGTAAAAAATTTAAATGAAAATTAAAAATGTTGGTAAAAAAATATTTCAAAATTTATTAACAAACTAATGCCGTCAAAAGTTATCATTAGATCGAAGCAATTTATTTTAGTGAAAAATAGACAAATCGAGACGGATAATTATGCAACAAACCGAATCTCAATTGCTTAAAACACGTCTATTAATTTAACGGTGTTATCAATAAATTAAATAATAACGGCAATATATTCTTATTAGAATACTGATATCTTTTCATCGTTAATGATAATCAATAATAAGCGTTATCTTATAAAGTTAATTAAAAGTAGATTTGGCTTTGAATTTGAAATATTAGGGTAAATAGGCAGTTAAACCTTTAAAGTCAGGGAAGAGGCATAAATTTAAGTGAATATGATATTCCACTTATCCACAAACATTGAGTTGTCCGCACAGTTACTTCGTTATCTATTAGTTAACATAATATACATTATAGGAACAAACGCAAAAGATTAAAAAGGGCGTTATACCATATTCTTTACTCTCTTTTAATGGATTTGATGGTGATAATGCGGTTGTTTTGAGGGTTCTTCTACTATTAATTACCATCTAAATATTGCTATGATGACAATTAAGATAGGTCTATGTTTTTCATTGACAAATCGACGTTGCATTAAACTGATTATCCTCCTTTTAAATTGTTCAAACGTTCTCAAGTTATATTTTCAAATTTAAATTCATTATTTCTTTAGGTTCTTCTCTTATCTTCTACTATGTATATATATTTTACAGGTTTAATAATACCTTACTGAGTTTATTTTTAGTAAACATACATTTTCTAAAAAAAATACGCGTTAAGCGTATTTCTTATTGACCTTTTTTCATAGATCCTAATATTTGTCTCACTTGTTTTTCAGAAGGTGTTCTTCCCATTTGTCTGAACATCTCTCTAATCATCGTTTCATCCATTGGTGGATTCTTCTCTAAATATCTTTTAAACCAAGCTCTTGCAATAAAGAATCCTGCAACTCCACCAACTAGTAATGTCCCGATACTAATTAATAATACGTAATACCATTCCATGATTTTTCTCCTTTATTTTAAATAATGTATTTTTTTACTTCCATATTTTTTAGTTTTATAAATTTGTAAATCTATTAGTTCTTCGTTTATTATAGTATTATTTAATAATTCTAAGACGATGACTCCATCATCTTTAAGGATCTCATTTGATAAATTAATTAATTCTTCATAGTTATATTTATCATATGGAGGATCTAGAAATATTATATCAAATTTTTGATTTTTATTTTTATTTAATTTTATTATGTTTAAATAATCATTTTTTAAAATTATTGATTTTTCTTTTAATGATAATGCGTCAATATTTTGATGTATAGTTTTTACTGCACTAAGTTTAGTGTCACTAAACATACATTTTTTTGATTTTCGTGATAATGCATCAATTCCGTATGCTCCACTTCCGGCAAACAGATCAAGTACTTCTGAGTTTATTACTTTATCACCCAAGACATTAAAAACCGATTCTCTAATTTTATCACTTGTTTCTCTTGTCTCTTTATCAGGTACCATCTTAAGAATTCTACTACGGTGTTCTCCTCCGGTGACTCTCATCAATTTATTGTCTCTTCAATTAATTTTAACGATTTTTTTCGTTGGCCTATTTGGATTGCTGATGTGGTGATTTCTTCTGCTTCTTCTAATCCTTTGTTGTTGTGATAGAGAGTATATAATGTTTCACCTTCTAATACTTTATCACCAATTTTTTTATGTAAATCAATCCCAACAAATAAATCTATTTCATCATCCTTGGTTGCTCTTCCAGCTCCAAGTTTCATTGCTGCAAGTCCAATTTCAAGTGCATCCATTGATTCTATATATCCTGTTTTTTTAGAAGCTACTTTTAACATTTTTGAATTTTTCAATAAATTATTTTTATCTTTAATAAAATTTAAGTCACCATGTTGTGCTTTAATAAATTCATAAAACTTAGGTAAGGCACTTTTATTTTTTAAAGTTGTTAATGCTAAATTATATCCTTCTTTAAAATCTTTAACGATTTTTGCATCTAGTAATAGATGTCCTGTTATAACTGAAACTACTTCATTTAAATCATCTGACCCATTTCCTTCAAGGGTTTCAATTGCCTCATATACTTCCAAACTATTACCAATTTTATGCCCTAAAGGTTCTTCCATTGAAGTAAGGATTGCTGTCATATGTTTACCAGCATTTTTACCGATTTCTACCATTAGTTTTGCTAGCTTAATTGCCTCTTCTTTTGTCTTCATAAATGCACCATTTCCAAACTTAACATCTAAGACAATTGCATCACTTCCAGAGGCTAATTTTTTACTCATAATTGATGCAGCTATTAAAGGAATTGAATCAACTGTTCCTGTTACATCTCTTAAAGCATAAAGTAGTTTATCAGCTGGTGCGATGTCACCACTTTGTCCAATAATTGAACACCCTATTTTATTAACTTGATCTTTAAATTCATCAAATGTTATTTCAATTTTAAAGTCTTTAATTGATTCTAATTTATCTAAAGTACCACCGGTATGTCCTAAACCTCTTCCACTCATTTTTGCAAGTTTAGCACCTAGAGTTGCAACTAAGGGTGCTAAGATTAAACTAACCTTATCACCAACTCCACCAGTTGAATGTTTATCAACTTTGATACCTTTTATTTCATCTAAATTTAAAACATCGCCACTATCTCTCATCGCTAAAGTTAAATATGTAGCTTCTAAGTCGGTCATTCCTTTAAAATAAATTGCCATTAATAATGCTGATATTTGATAATCAGGAATTAAACCTTTTGTATATCCTTTAATAACAAATGATATTTCATCATTTGTTAATTCATGACCATACTTCTTTTTATTTATAATATCGATTACGTTCATATATATTTACCAATGTTAAAAAACATAATCCTTTCTAACTTTATTTATTAAATATTAAAAATACAAGGACAATTATCCCGACAATTAAAACTAATTTAATAGATTTTTTAATTAATGAAATTATTCCTAATACTAATAAAAATCCTAACAATCCTACAAAAGCAATCTGAAGGATAACTGTAAATGAATTAAAATAATCAAAGGCTTGTTGCCACCATAAATCAGTTGTTGGTTTTAAAATTGGATCTAACCAACCTGTCGCAACTTCAAACCATTTAACAATTGTATTCCAAATATTTAATAATACTTCTTGCCAGTTTTCCATAATTTCCTCCTTCTTCTCTTTCTTATTTTATCAAAAAAGCTGTTTGTTTTAAAGTGAATTAAATGTTATAATACGATTTGGGTGATTAAATATGATATTAACATTAATTAGACATGGCGAAACTGATTATAATAAAAATTCATTAATCCAAGGTCATATAGATAATCCATTAAATGACACTGGAATTAGCCAAGCACATAAGTTAGGAACAAAATTAAAAACATTAAATCGAAGCTTTGATTTTTTAGGTTCTTCTCCATTAGTTAGAGCCGCTAAAACAGCCGATATTATATCTAAGTATACTAATATGGAAGTCTCATTTTATGATAAACACTTTATGGAAAGAGACTTTGGTGAATTTGATGGTAAATATTACTTTGATGTTTTAGATAATATGCATGATCCAAATTATAAAAAGACTCATTATGAAAATGATGAAATGATTATTAAAAGAGTCAAAAAAGGGATTATGAATCTTTATCAAAATTATAAAGGTAACCGGGTTGCAGTTGTGTGCCATTCACATGTAATTAAATCTCTTTTAATTATTAGTAATCCCGATCACTATGATTTCAATAATTACTTTATTGGTAATTTGAGTGCTCTAACTTTTAAAGTAAACAATGACAAAATTGAATTAATTGAACATTTAAATATTTAAAAAAATGGTGGTTAAACGTAGAGTTTAAATCACCATTTTATTTTATAATCCCTTCATTTATTTTGTTTGTGACAATTTCAGCAATTTCTGATGTATGCATCTCTTTATAATCTTCATACTTAATTAAATCATGAATAACTAATTTAATCGTTGTTTTTCTAAATGGAGCATTATGTTGAATATTAGCACTTCCATTAATCGATATAGGTAAAATATTAGCATTAGCTTTTGAAGCTAATTTATACGCACCTGGAAGTGATTTTGAAACCTCATCAGTATCGCGGTTCTTTCTACCACCTTCGGGAAAGACAATCATTGAAAAGCCGTTTTTAACATTTTTAATTGATTCAATTAAAGCTTTAGCTGTTTTACGGTTATCATCACGATATACTGGCATACAACCTAAGGTTTTTAAAACCATTCGTAAGATCGGTATTTTATATAAAGATGACTTAGGCGTAAATGCTGTTGGTCTTTTAATATTTTCAATTACTAATAGTGGATCTAAATATGATTTATGATTAGTATAAATTACTAGTGGTCCTTCTCTAGGAACATTTTCTAAACCTGTCACAATAATTTTTAAATTAAAAACAAATCTACTCAAAGCATAAGCCGCACTTCTAAAACCGTAGTTTTTATATTTAGAGTTTATTGATAAAGGAAATGTTGTTAGGGTGTGGAATATAATCCCCAAAACTATCCCTATAACACCAACAAAATAACCTAAAATAACCCATAAGATTATATACCAACTTCCTAATACATAGATTGACATTAAACTTGAAAATAAAGCCCATGATAGTAAAAATAAGATTGTAAACATAACTACTCTTTTCTATATACCGCGAAAATTAAATTTTCTTGGATATCTTTTTTTATTACCTTATATTTAGATAAAGGAAAACTATCAAAATGAACATCACCTTTATGAATACTTAATATATGAGTTATATATAAAGTATTAATATAAGGTAGGGTTAAATTATAAATTGATTTACCACCAATTATCCATAATTCTTCTTTAAAATTTTTAATAAACTCAATTACATCTTTAACTAAACTCGCATCAGGATATGTTGCATCATCTAAGTTTGCTACATATATTTTACCAAAAGGTAATGGTGTTTTTTTATAATATGACTTCAATGAGTGATAAGTATTAT
>JBBACV010000045.1:0-8301 GCA_041656835.1 Acholeplasmataceae bacterium
AGACATGCATTGAAATATCTTTGGCAACATCGTTATTGTCTTTATCTAAAACTGTTAAAACTGAGATTCTTCCACCTTGATGTTTATAATAACCAAAGCCTTCGTTTGTTTCTTTTTTGACTCTAATAACTCTTCTTAATGATATTTTTTCACCAATTGTAGCGGTTGCATGTACTAATAAGTCATTAATAGTATTACCATTATTGTCTTTAATTAATAGAGCTTCTTCAGCACTATTAGCATTTGAATTGATAATAAGCCCACCAATTTCATCAACAAGTTTAATAAATTTATCGTTTTTTGATACGAAGTCAGTTTCTGAATTTAATTCAAATAAAACCGCTTCATTATCTTTGATTTCAACTGAAGTTAATCCTTCAGCTGCAATTCTAGATTGTTTTTTTACAGCTTGAGCAATTCCTCTTTCGCGGAGGTAATTGATCGCTTTTTCGATATTTCCTTCTGTCGCTTCTAATGCTTTTTTACAATCAAGCATTCCAGCTCCAGTTTTTTCTCTTAATTCTTTAACCATTGCTGCGGTAATTTTCATTTTTTAATTGTCTCCTTTATGTTTCATCTATTTTATTATACTATTATATCTTGTTTTTTCAAAGTAAAGGGATGAAAAATCATCCCTGTTTTATTTTGATTCTAATATTAATTGAATTAAATCAGCTTTTTTAAGTGAACTATAGTTAGATAAGTTAAGTTCTTTTGCAAGAGTTCTTAACTCAGCAACTGTATGTTTAGTCAAACCTTCCTCAGTTAAAGTAGATTCAGTTTTAGTTTCTTCTTTTACTTCAGCCTTGACTTCGGGTTTAGTTTCTTCTTTTACTTCAGGTTTAGCCTCTTCTTTTACTTCAGGTTTAGCTTCTTCTTTTACTTCAGGTTTAGCTTCTTCTTTTACTTCTGGCTTAACTTTAGGTTTAGCTTCTTTTTTAGGATACTTTTCTCTTCTAGAAGTTTTATCTTTATCAACTACATCATTTTTATCATATCCATCTACTTCTTCATCATCTTCATACTTTTCAACTTCGCCACCTAATGCTTCAACACAAGCATTAGCCATTACCCAAGTAATTAGTTTTATTGATCTAATTGCATCATCGTTAGCGGGGATAATATAATCTACTAAATCAGGGTCACAATTAGTGTCAACAATTCCAAATACAGTTATACCTAGTTTTCTTGCTTCTAAAACTGCAATTTCTTCAATGTTAGGGTCAACAACAAAGATAGCTTCTGGAAGTTTTTTCATGTTTTTAATTCCTTCAAGGAATTTATTTAATTTGCTTCTGGTTTTTATTTTTTCTGCTACTTCTTTTTTAGGGAGTTTATCCCAAAGATCAGTTTCTGCTTCTGCATATAAATCATGAAGTAATTTTATTCTTTGACTGATTGTTTTAAAGTTTGTTAAGGTTCCCCCTAGCCATCTTTTATTAACAAAATGTTGACCAGCTCTAGTTGCTTCTTCTTTGATAGCATCCTGGGCTTGTTTTTTTGTACCGACAAATAAAACTTCACCACCGTCTTTAACGATTTCAAGTAAAGCATCATAAGCTTTTTCGATTTCAAGAGCTGTTCTCTTTAAATCGATAATATGAATATCTTTTCTTGAATTGAAAATATATGGAGCCATTTTAGGGTTCCATCTTTTTGTTTGGTGTCCAAAGTGAACACCTGATTCTAATAATTGTTTCATTGAAACTACTGCCATTTAATATTTCCTCCAATTTTTGTTTTTTCCTCTGAATAACTTAGCTTATGACCACTACTAAAGTAGCACTTGGTCTTAAGAAACATTATTCATGTGTATTTAACAGCGATTATAATAATAACATAAAGATATCTAACTTTCAATAGGTTAGGAAAATAATGTTATTTTCCACTACTTCCAAATCCACCTTTTCTAATTGATTTTACTTGATCATTAGTTGTTGTTAAATAATTTTGAAATACTCCTTGAGCAACTCTTTCCCCTTTATTGATTGTTACTTCTTTTTGGCTAAAGTTTAACAAAGGAATCATAATATGGCCTTCGTTATCTTTATTATTATAATAATCAGCATCAATTATACCAACAGCATTAGATAATATAAGTCCTTTTTTAATTCCTAGTGAACTTCTAGGGTAAACAAATAAAGCTTCGTTACTGTTTAATTTAACTTTCAAACCAGTTTCGACTAAGACAATTTCATTTGGTTTAATTTTGTAATCAAAGGCACTTTCTAAATCATAACCAGCACTCTGTTTAGTTGCTCTTACGGGGATATTGATGTTTTCTTTTTGATATTTACTTATTATTTCAAATTTACGCATTTTTGTTTTCTTCTTTCATAATATTTTTTAAGATATCTTTTAAAATAATATTTTCTCTTATTAAGACAGTTTGCATCCCTAAGACATTAATATTGTTTTTCATCTGTTTTTTGTTTATTTTAATGGCTTCTTTAGGGGTTATCCATTTTGGGGTTAAACCTTGGGCTAATTCCCGTTTAATTAAATCTTGAGTTCCATATTTACTTATTTCCAATAAATAATAATAAGATGTTTGTAAATATACTGAATTAGTCCCTTTTATCCCAAATCTTTTTTCTTCTATAAATCCGTATGGATTAATGTTTTCAATTTCTAAAGCACCAACTTCTTCTTTTAATTCTCTTTTTAAAGTATCGAGATGACTTTCATTATCTTTAATTCCACCGCCAGGAAAAGTGTAATCATTAAATTTTTTTGAGTATACCATTAAAATTTGGTTATTTTTAATGACAATACCTCTAATAGTGTTGCGGTGTTTTTTAATTGTTAACAATTCACTTTGAGGTTCAATAATAATATTACTTATCTTTCGCATTCTTTTTCATCCTTGGGTGAGTTTTTTCATATTTTTCTTTTAATATTTTTGTAGAAACATGTGTATATATTTGGGTGGTTTTTAAATGTTCATGCCCTAAGAGTTCTTGAACAACTCTTAAATCAGCTCCATGGTTAATTAGTGTCGTCGCAAATGCATGTCTTAACATATGGGGATGAAGTTTATGAGTTTCACCACTATCTTTAATAATTTTATTTAAAATAACTCGAAGGCCTCGGGCAGTTAATTTGTTACCTCGATAATTTAATATAAGAGCCTTTTCATTGATATCATCACCTTTAGCAATTAGTTTTATTCTAATATTAAAGATATATTCTTTTAAATTTTTTATTAAAGTGTCATGAATTGGCAAATATCTATCTGTTGATCCTTTACCATGAATTAAAACTTGTTTATTTTCAAAAAAGATATTATTTATCTCTAAGTTTATTAATTCACTGGCTCTTAAACCTAAACTATATAATAAATCCAAAATTAAATAATTTCTAAAGCCTAAGTTGGTTTTGGTATTAATTGATTCAAATAAATAATTGATTGCATCATCATTAATAATATGAGGAAGTCTTTTTTCTATTTTAGGGCTATTAATATAATCAAAAATATTTATTTCAATTAAATCGCGTTCCAATAAATAATTATAAAAATTTTTAAGAGATGATATTTTCCGGGCAATCGTAGTTTTTTTGTAGTTTTTAGTATCTAAATGGATTAAATAGTTTCTCGCTAATCGTTCTCTTTTTGCATTTAGCAAGCCATTCGCTAATTGTTCCGATAAAATAAAGTTCTCAAATTCAGTAATGTCGTTTAAATAACTAATTACCGTTTTATAGGAATAGTTTTTTTCAATAATTAAATAATCTTTATAGTGATCTTTAATATCCATACTATAAATCCTTTAAAAAATTATTTAAACTTTTAATTGACTCGTCATAAAAATATTTTCTTCTAAGGCTTTTTTTTATTTTAACAGGCAAAAATAAACCGAAATTAGCGTTCATAGGAACAAAGTTTTTATTAGGGCTTGAAATATAATTAGCTAAAGAGCCCATCATGGTATTTCTAGGAAATTCTTTAGGTTTGTTATTATTAATTACGCTTAAAATATTATGTGCAACCATTAAGCCTGATGCCGCACTTTCAACATATCCTTCAACACCAGATATTTGACCAGCAAAAAACCAATTCGGATTATTTTTTACTTGAAACAAATTGTTTAAAACTTTGGGGCTTTCAATGTACGTATTTTTATGAATAACTCCATATCTTAAAATTTCAGCTTTCTCAAGCCCTGGAATCATATTAATAATTCGTTTTTGTTCTCCCCATTTTAACTGGGTTTGAAAACCAACAATGTTATACATTGTTTGGTTAACATCATCTTGTCTTAATTGAATTACGGCATAAGGCATTTGGTTATCTTTTTCTAAACCAACAGGTTTTAAAGGACCAAATCTTAAAGTATCAATCCCTCTTTCAGCCATTGTTTCTATTGGCATACAACCTTCAAAAACATTTAATTCAAAATCTTTAGGGATGACTCTTTCGGCGTTAATTAATTCATGATAAAAATTTTTATACTCTAATTCATTTAAAGGACAATTTAAATAATCAGCACTCCCTTTATCATATCTAGATTTAAAATATACTTTATTATAATCAATTGATTCAGCACTTATAATCGGTGCAACCGCATCATAAAAATGAAGTTCTTCTTGTTTTAGTTCATTTTTAATAAATTCTGCAAGCAGACTAGATACTAATGGGCCTGCGGCAATAATTGTTAATTCATCTTTATTTAATGTTTTAACTTCTTCATTATAAATGGTAATTAATGGATGATTTTTTATTTTATCAGTTATATAATCTGAAAATAAATTCCGGTCGACTGCTAAACTACTTCCGGCAGGAACTTCGTTTTTTAAAGCTGATTCTAAAATTAATGAGTTCAT
Source organism: Acholeplasmataceae bacterium (assembly GCA_041656835.1). Taxonomy (GTDB): domain Bacteria; phylum Bacillota_I; class Bacilli_A; order Acholeplasmatales; family Acholeplasmataceae; genus Acholeplasma. Next base: position 4,825 of record JBBACV010000045.1, read on the forward strand.
TAATTTCATTTCCTCTTTTAAAAGACCAACTGCATTATGGGGGTCTTTTGATCTAAATGAATTTGAACAAACAAGTTCAGCAAAATTAGAGGTTTTGTGAACCTCTGTTTGTTTAATTGGTCTCATTTCATATAGATTAACTTTTATTCCTTTATTTGCTAAATACCAAGCTGCTTCACTTCCAGCAAGGCCAGCACCTATTATTTTTACCATTTAATCACCTTAAATATTATATCACGTAATTTTAAACTTTATTATTATTTAAAAGGTTTTAAGTCTATTATCTTAAAAAATAATTTCATAAGGTATAATTTAAATATAGGAGGTAAATAAATTGAAAATATATACAAAAAAAGGTGATGGTGGTAAAACATTAGGGCCAAAAGGCCAAGAAGTTTTTAAAAATGATCTCTCAATTGAACTTTTTGGTTCAATTGACAAAGCTCAAGTTACAATTGGAATTTTATATGAGACATTAAAAAAGGATACTAATAAATATCCTTTTGATAAATTATTAATCTTAAAAAATTTAGAAATGATCCTACCTTATTTTTATCAAATATCATCATCTATTTATTTAAATAAAAATATGGTTATAAAAGATTTTGACTTAAAAATAGAGTCTTGGATCGATGAATTAGATAAACTATTACCACCACTTAAAAACTTTATTTTACCCATTGGTAGCTTAAGTTCATCTTATGCACATATGGGAAGGGTTAATGTAAGAAGTTTAGAACGTAAATTTATTGCCTGGGATTTAAATAATAATTTTTCTGAAATTAGAAAGTTTTTAAATAGATTATCAGATTATTTCTTTAATTTAGCTAGAATTTTAAGTTTAGATGAAAAGTTAAGCAAAAAAGCTTAACTTTTTTTATCTTCTAAATTAAGATAAGTTTCATATATATTAACCATTCTAAAGTTTATTGTATGAACTAAAGCCGTCATAATAATAACATTAACCGGTAACATCAAAACTCTTAAACCTAAATTTCCGGTTGCAATTACAATTGATGTATTAAAATCATTTGTTAATATATATTGATATAAAAAGTTTGAAAAAGTTGAACTTAAAGTCGCAAAAACATGTGCAACAAAAACTGATAATAAAACTTTATACCATTTAGATTTATAAGTCGCAAAAAACCAAGGGATAACTCCCCACATTATCGCTCTTAATGCGAAAATTACATCATATTCTCCTACTGGTAAAATAATAAAACCTAAATAATCGCTAATTAAACCCATCATACCACCATAAAGTGGTCCTAAAATTAAAGAACCAATTACTAAAGGAATCGCATAATAAGGAAAACCAAAATTTAACCCAGCTGGAACAACCGTTTTAAATATGACACCTAATACTACACTGATTGCGACCAATAATGATGCTACAGTTATTCTTTTTAATTCTTCATTTATCATGACTTATCTCCCTTATTTTTAACTTATTATACCTTAACTTAAATCCCAATTGATTGGTTTTACATTATTCTTGATTAAAAAATTGTTGGTTTTTGAAAAAGGTTTTGAACCAAAGAAACTAACTCTTGCAGAAAGGGGCGATGGGTGAGATGATTTATGAATCAAATGTTTTTTATTTGTTAAATATTTTTCATAATAAATCGCATTATTACCCCATAAAATAAAAACCAGCGGTCTATCGTTTTTATTTAATTCACTTATAATTCTTTCAAAAAATAATTCCCACCCTTTATTTTTATGAGATAGTGGTTCACTTAAACTAACCGTTAAAATTGTATTAAGTAATAAAACTCCTTCATTTGCCCATTTAGTTAAATTACCATTTTTAGGATAATTAACTTGTAAATCACTTACTAACTCTTTAAAAATATTTTTTAAAGAAGGTGGTAGTTTTTCTTCTAAAGTAGAAAATGCAAGGCCATGTGCTTGATTTAACCCATGATAAGGGTCCTGTCCAATAATTACAACTTTAACCTTATCAAAAGGAGTTAGTTTAAAAGCCTTAAACCAATCTTCTTTTTTTGGTAGAATTGTTGTTATTAATTCTTCCTTTTTTAAAAAATCTAATAGTTCTTTGAAATAAGCTTTATTAAATTCCTCAGTTAAAATATCATTCCAAGTCATCTTTATCTTCTTCTTTTATTTCATCCATATCAATTTTTTTAAAACTTTTTTTGAAAAATATCACGGCTCCTGTAATGATAGAAACATTTACAATAACTAGAACAATCCCCAATGGTGTTTGAAATAAAAAGCTAAAAAAATTAACTATACCTTTGGTTTTCAATGTTTTAATTTTTATTCCAACTAAATCATCATTAGTAACAAAATATTCTTCACTACTTGATTTTCGCCAAGTATCATATCTTCTATCATCTTCATTTAAATCATATTGAGAATGTGGGTAGGTAATAATATGTCCTAATTCATTCGTTTCATAATAATGATGGGTAACAATCGCTTTTTGATATTTACCATTATTATAAAAAAAGGTTTCAAAAACAATAATATCACCATCTTCTAAATTATCGGTATTATCAATTTTTTTAACGACAATATAATCATCAATTCTAATGATTGGTTCCATTGAACTTGAAACAACCCGGTACCAACCAACCCCAAAGACTTCAATAATTCCTCCAGGTATTAAAAAAGAAATTGATATTATTAAAAGTAAAATACCAACAATCCCGTAGTAAAGAACATTTTTAATTATTTTAAAATATTTTTTATCTTTCATTTTTAATCCTTAAAAAAATCACTATCACTATTATAAGGTTTTATTAACCTTTTTACAAGCGAATCAATTAAAAAGGCCACCAAAAGGTGGCCTAATTATTATATCAATACTAAATTAGATAAGTGAAGCTAATTTGCTCATAACTTTAACAAGTTGAGCAGTGTATGACATTTCATTATCATACCAAGCCATTACTTTAACAAATTTAGGATTATTAGCTAAAACTTGAGTCGTATTAGCATCATAAATTGAACCGTAATGAGAACCAATTACATCAGCTGAAACAATTGGATCCACTTCATATTTTAAAGTATCATTTGCAGCTTTTTTAAATGCAGCATTTACTTCTTCAACAGTAACTTCTCTACTTAATTCAGCAGTTAAGTCAATGATTGAACCAGTAATAGTTGGAACTCTTAATGCTGTTCCATCTAATTTACCTTTTAAGTTAGGTAATACAGAACCGATTGCTTTTGCGGCACCAGTTGATGATGGAACAATTGATTCAGCTGCAGCACGTCCACGACGTGAGTAAATACCTTTTCTATGTGGTTGGTCCATTAAAGCTTGGTCACTAGTATAAGCATGAACTGTTGTCATAAATCCTGAAACTAAACCAAAGCTATCATCTAATACTTTAGCAACCGGAGCTAATGCGTTTGTTGTACAAGATGCGGCTGAAACAATATCTTCAGTTCCATCTAATACATCATCATTAACATTATAAACAATCATCTTGACATCGCCAC
>JBBACV010000046.1:0-8280 GCA_041656835.1 Acholeplasmataceae bacterium
TTATAATTATTCATGTTATTGTTTATAACTTTTTATCGCCATTAGGGGCGTTAATGCCTGCTTATTTACCATTTGTAATAATAGCTTGGTTAATTATCCCAATTACTTTAAAAACAGTTTTAAAAGGATTAAACAGTAGTTTATCACTAGCATTATTTGGATTAGTATTTGGGTTTATATATGGATGGATTTTAGTGATACCAGCGGTCTTTATTACTAAATCTCCTTTTATTCCTTATTTAATTGCTGATATTCCTTTTGAGATCATTATGGCTTTAAGTAATTTTTTATCGATTTATTTTTTATATGATCGGTTAAAAGAAGTCTTAATTGAACTTACAAATAACTTTTACCAAAAGAATAATAATGCTTGAAATATCATTTTCCTTGAGTTTTTTTAAAAAAAGTTTTATAATAATTTAAATCAATGATTGAGAGTAGTAGTATTTATCAATTATTTGTTAAGCGAACTTGTAATTTGGTGAAAGGCAAGTCAAATAATAAATATGAATGGACTCATAAGATGGATGGTGAACTTATATAGTAGCCAGACCCGGGAATTCCCGTTATAGAATCAAAATATATTTTTATGTATTTATAAGGAGAAACTTAAGGTTTCTTAAATTAGGGTGGCACCACGTAGTAATTCGTCCCTTTTCATGGACGGGTTATTTTTTTTATTTTAGGAGGAGGAGAAAAAATGAAAAAAAGTGAATTTGGTGGTCAATATTTAGAAGGGAATGTTTTAAAGGCGGTATTAGATGTTGAAAAAGCGTATCATAAATATCAAAACGATCAAGACTTCTTAAAAGAATTTAATGATCTTTTAACTAATTATGCTAATCGACCTAGTCTTTTATATTACGCTAAAAACATGACAGAAGATTTAGGAGGAGCCAAAATATATTTAAAAAGAGAAGACTTAAATTTTACGGGCTCTCATAAAATAAATAACTGTCTCGGTCAAGCATTATTAGCTAAAAGAATGGGTAAGAAAAAATTAATCGCTGAAACTGGTGCTGGACAACATGGGGTTGCAACAGCGACTGCCGCAGCTTTATTAAATTTAGAGTGTGAAATTCATATGGGGGCTATCGATATTGAAAAACAAGCCCTAAATGTATATAAAATGAAGCTTTTAGGTGCGAAAGTAGTTAATGTTGACTTTGGTCTTAAAACTTTAAAAGAAGCTGTCGATAGCGCATTAATGGCTTGGAGCGAAGATTTAGATAATACTTTTTATTTAATTGGTTCTGTCGTTGGTCCAGCCCCTTATCCAGAAATGGTAAGAAACTTTCAAAAAATAATTGGCGAAGAAATAAAAAAAGATATCAATAGATTAGAAAATAGAAATCCTGATTATGTGGTTGCCTGTATCGGTGGTGGTTCTAATGCGATCGGTGCTTTTTATGAATTTATCCCGAATAAAGAAGTTAATTTAATTGGTGTTGAAGCGGCTGGAATGGGTCTTCATACCAAAGAACATGCGGCAACTTTAACCTTAGGTAAAACCGGAGTTATTCACGGCATGAAAACAAAAGTCTTATTAGAGGATGATAACTCTATTTCTCCAGTATATTCAATTGCTGCCGGTCTTGATTATCCGGGAGTTGGACCAGAACATGCTTATCTGCAAAAAATAAATCGAGTAACTTATAAATCAGTCACTGATTTAGAAGCAATTAACGCTTTTAAATATTTATCGAAAACTGAAGGTATAATTCCCGCAATAGAATCAAGTCATGCCGTTTCTTATGCAATAAAACTTGCTAAATCTTTACCAAAAGATAAAATAGTCGTCATTAATTTATCAGGAAGAGGCGATAAAGACGTAAAACAAGTGGCAAGATATTTAGGTGAGGAAATTGTTGATTAGTTTTCGTATTAACTAAGAGTAGCGTCATAATATGTTAGAATAGATTAGAGTATTTAAGAAGGACGGACTATAAATGGAAAACAAACATGATTCTAATTATCATGCCCACACTTATTTGTGTGGTCATGCCAGTGGTATACCTCTTGATTATGTAAAAGAAGCAATCAAGCATAACTTTAAAGAAATTGGGATGAGTGAGCATGCTCCAATGGCTAATTTAGTTAACAACAATAGTAGAATGGATTTTAAAGATTATGATTTATATCTTAGGTTATTAAATGATGCGAAAGATTTAGCGACTAAAAATAATATTAAGTTTTATAAAGGAATGGAAATTGAATATTTTAAAAACTTAGATGTTTATAAAAAATATTTAAAAGATATGGATTATTTAATTTTAGGACAACATTATATTGTTAAAGATAACAATTATAAAAGCACTTATAGATTAACTAGTTTAGAAGATGTCATAATTTATAAAGATATGGTGTCGAAGCTCTTAATACCGGATACTTTAATTTACTTTGTCATCCTGATTTATGTTTTTTTAATATCGAAAACCCAAGTAATGAAATGTATGAAGCGATGCGTGAAGTAATTAAAACAGCAAAGAAATTAGATATCCCTTTAGAAGTAAATGCTAATGGTTTTCGTCGTAGTAAATGGGAAAAAAATGAAAATGATTATAAAAAAGCTATTTATCCTAAGTACCGTTTCTTTCAAATGGTAAAAGAAGAAGATGCTAAGGTAATTGTTTCTAGTGACTCGCATGATGTTTCATTTCTAAATGATTGGGCAATTAAAACATCATATAAATTATGTGAAGAATTAAATCTAAAAGTTACAAACCGTTTAAAAATGAATTATTTTCCAAAATAAAAACCTCTTATGAGGTTTTTTTATAGTTTAATCGATGCAATTCTTTAATTTCTTTTTCAAACTCTTTAACAGGACCTATTACTAAGGTATCATTAATAACTTCATTAATAGGAATAGGATTAACTCTTGAAGGATTAGCCCCAAATTCTTTCATCCACTCACTTAATTGTTTGCTTGATGCGGCATAAACAATTTTACCTAAACCAACCCAACCATGAGCTGCACTACACATCGGACAATGTTCATTTGAAGTATAAACAACCGCTTTTTTTCTTTCTTCTTCGGTTAAATTGTTAGCAGCCCATTTAGCGATTTCAAATTCAGGATGTCTAGTATGATCACCGCCACCCACTTCATTATGTCCTTCAAATAATATTTTACCGTCACCTGAAACTAAGACTGATCCAAAAGGTTCATCATCTTTATCTAAAGCGATTTTAGCTAAATGAACGGCTCGCTTTAAAAACTTCATATCATCATTACTTAACATATTATAATCCTCCAATTTTACTTTAGTTTTATTTTACATTTACCTTTTAAAATATTATATCCAACAATAACAAAACCAATCATTATTAAAAGAAGGGATAAGAATTTATATAAAATACCATGCCCAACTTCTATTAATGGAAAAATTGTTGGACTAAAAGCTATACCAATTGCACTAAAGAAAACAACCACACAACCAGTACAACCATAAGTGAAAATACCAAATAAAATTGATAAAAAACCTAAGTTTGAAGCCTTATCACTTCCAGTTTTTAGTGATACCATTATTGTACTAAAAGTCATTAATAAAGCACTTAATAAGGCCATTATTAAATCTAGAAAAACATTTCCAACAATCCAAGCATTACTTGGTTTTATAGTTGTTTCACGGTAATTTAAATAATCTAAGATTAAATAAATAAACAAGAAGAAGATAAAGAATAAAGATGTTTGAATAATATTTTTCTTTAATTTTAATTGACTAATTGCATATTTAAGCATAATTTTCTCCTAATTAATATGATTAAAACTTTTAATTTTTAAAATGCTTTTAATAATTTCATTTTCTTTTTCATTTTTTCTAGTAATTAAATATATGCCTCGTTCCATATTTAATCTTTTTATGGGAATAGTTTTTAAATTACCATTAATTAAATCATCTCTACAAACACTTTTAGGCATAATACTTATACCATGATTATCTCTGACAAGATGTCTGATTAGGGCATTGTTTTCAATTTCTAGTATAACATTAAAATTATTTATATGCTCAGATTGGCTTGATAAATGATTTTCAAATAAAATACGTGAGTTAGCTTCTTTATTTCTTAAGATTAGTCTTCGTTCTTTTAAATCATCAATTGAAATACTTTCATATTGATTGAATTCATGATCTTTAGAAAATATTAAAATAAGTTCATCGATTGCCAGTAAATGACTATCAAAACTCCGATTATCAGGACTACCATCGATAATCGCAAAATCAAGTTCATTTAATCTTAACCGATTAAAAATATTATTAACTAAATCAGTATGAAAGGTAAAACGCATTTTAGGATATTTGATTTTAAAAACCGTTAAAATTTCAGGAATAAAATAATCACTCGCGGTTAAAGTGATTCCAATATCTAAAATATATTCACCGATAACATTTGATTTTAATTCTTTTTCTAAGTTCTTATTTAACGCAATTAATTTTTTAGCATGTTTAATTAAAATCTCACCTTCAGGTGTAGTAATAAGATTTTTATCAACTCTTTTAAAAATAGTAATATTGTAATATGTTTCAAGGGCTTTCACGTGTTGGCTTACAGCAGGTTGTGAAATATTACAAGCATGGGCAGTGTTAGTAAAGTTTTTTAATTCATCTAATATTACAATTGTTTTTAGTTTATCATCTATCATTTATTTAACCTCTTTTTAGTCTACTATTATATAATATCATAAAAAAAATGATATACAAGTAAAATATAAGTAAAACTTATATCATTATAATAATCTATAACTATCTTTTATATTTTAAAAATGATACAATAGATATCGGAGGTATAATATAAGATGTTAAAACCGCTTCATGATTTAATTGAAAAGCTATATTCAGAAATGAATCCAACTTCAGCTGTATTAATTGGGATCGCAATAATGTTATTTGCATCTTTTTTAATGACAAGATTAACTAAGTTAGCTAAACTACCAAATGTAACAGCTTATATTTTTACCGGTGTTATAATCGGACCATATGTCTTAAATTTAATTAAACCTGATTTAATTGATGGGATGGATTTTTTAACTGATATAGCACTTGCTTTTATTGCTTTTGGGGTTGGAAGATTTCTTAGACTTGAAGCTTTAAAAAGAGGCGGGAAAAAGATTTTAATTATTACTTTATTTGAATCAATGTTAGCATCTGTTTTAGTATTCTTAGGAATGTATTTTATTTTTGGGTTAAACTTAGAATTTTCATTACTATTAGCGGCAATTGCCTCAGCAACTGCCCCTGCATCAACGATGATGACAATTAGACAAACTAGAGCTAAAGGACATTTTGTTGAAACAATTTTACAAGTTGTTTCTTTAGATGATGCAATCTCTTTAATCTTATTTAGTGTAAGTATTGCCATTATGACAGCTTCTCATTCGGAAGGTGCAATTAATTTTTGGCATATCGCAATGCCAATTTTACTTAATTTAGCGGTTGTTGTTGCTGGATTTATAAGTGGTTATATTCTTCACTTGCTTATTACAACTAAAAGAACTACAGATAATAAATTAATTATCGCGATTGCGACAATTATGTTATTTACTGGTGTTGCTGCCACATTAGGTATTTCTCCTTTATTAGGTGGAATGGCCATGGGAATGGCTTATATTAACTTTAGTAATGACGAAGGATTATTTAAACAATTAGATTATTTCTCTCCTCCGATCTTAAGTTTATTTTATGTCTTATCCGGAATGAGACTTGATTTAACAATTTTATTAGGTTTAGTTGGCGCTGGAGTAGCTTATTTCTTAATTAGAATTATTGGTAAATATGCAGGTGCAAGCCTTGGAAGTTATCTTGCTAAGAGTACTCCTGAAAATATTAAGTACTTAGGATTAGCATTAATTCCTCAAGCTGGTGTTTCAATTGGATTAGCCGCTTTAGGCTCTCGAACATTAATTGAATATGGTTTAGTTAATGAAGCTGCTTTATTAACAACTATAATAATCGCCTCTGGTATTTTATATGAAATATTTGGCCCTGTTAGTGCGAAGTTATCACTTTATTTATCGGGTTCATATGAAGTAGAAAAGAAGCCACCTAAAAGACCGAAGAAAAAATTAAGAAATAAATCAATAGAAAATAATGAATAAAGAATCAATTTATCAATTTGATAGATTGATTTTTTTATAAATAATTCGTGGTATAATTGAAATTAAGAGGGTATTTATTTATGTTTAAAGAAAACTACATTAAATTAGATAAAAAAATCAATGATAAAGAAGCTTTATTTAATTATTTAAGCCGAAAACTTTATCAATATAACCGGATTGATAATGAAGTTAATTTTATTAATGCCCTAAATGAAAGAGAATCAGAAATCTCAACAGGAATCGGCAATCATATTGCTATCCCTCATACTAAAGACTTATCAATCTTAAAACCAACTTTATTTTATGTTAGATTAAAAGAAATGATTGAATATAAATCTTTAGATCAAAAACCGGTTAAACATGTTTTTTTGATTGCGATGCCGAATAATTATTTTAATGAACATTTAACTTTATTATCTAAAATTTCAACCTTATTATTAAATAATAGTAATCTTGAATTTTTAAATACCAACAATAATCCAAAAGAAATTTATTCCTTAATAAATAAATATTTAAAGAGTGATAATAATGCTTAGACTTGATGTGTATTTTGATTTTAATATCCCTACCTACAATACTTTAAGATACCTTTACCGTGCCTTAAATAGTTTTGTTCACAAAGAAAAAGTAAATTTAACGTTTAGATCATATCCTTTAAATAGTGAAACTCATCTTTATCATCAAATCTATCACTTTGGTAGAAAAGAAGGATTAGGAATTTTATTTTTACTTGATATATTTGATTTATGTTTTGATAAAACTGACTTAAATAGTAAATTATTTAATTTATCAATTAAATATAATTTTGATTTAGAAAAATTAGATGATGTTTTAAAAAACAACAAATATTTAAAGGTAATAAAAAACCAGCAAGAATATGCTGGTCTTTTGAAAGTCAACGTTGTTCCCACTTTAATCTTTAGTCATGGCTTTAAATTAACAAATGAAGCAAGCCAACAAGAAATCAAAGATACTTTAATAAAAGTATATGAAAAAGATAGTGGGATTGAATATTGTGAAGATGATTGTGATAGATAATTATTTACTAGATTTTAATGGATAAACTCCAGAAACTGGTAAAGTAAACATAAATCCAATTACATTTCGTTTTGATGAACTCACAACTTCTTTTACTTTATCAATAATCTTTTTACTATCGTATCCATCAGGTAAGACAGTAAAAATAGTTTTTGAGTATTTTTCTTCTTGGTCACTTTTATAAAAAGGACCAGACGTAAGGGTTTCAAAGAAACCCTCTTTTCGCATAATAGCTTGAGCCATTCCTTCAGAATCTAGGATAGTTGCTCCTTTAACATTTAAATCGATAAAGGCTTCTAAAATATCATCTAAAAAAGATAAATCATTTAATACTATAAATAAAGCTTCCATATTATTTCCCTCCGCTTTCAACATCTTTTTCAAACATTGTCTCTTCTAAATAATCAAGACCATTAATTTCACCAGCTTTAGAAATTGCATACTTAGCAAAGACTGGTCCTAAAGTTTCATAAAATAAAATAGATAACATAATAACCGTGGCAATATGTTGATAAAGAGGAGCCGCATCAACAGCGACAATCGTAAGAAGTCCGATTGATATTCCACCTTGTGGTAAAAGAGCAAACCCTAAGTACTTTTTAATATTGGGATTTGAATTAGCAATATCGGCACCAATTCTAATACCTAATACTTTTCCTAAGACTCTAGAAATAATAAAAGCTAATGCGACTAAAAGAATTAAAGTATCTTGTCTTAAAATTCCAAAATCAAGTGAAGCTCCCGCTAAGGTGAAAAACATTACATAAAAAGGGGTTGCTAAATCATTAATCGACTGGAATGTCTTATTAGGGTTTCTAAGTAAATTAGCTACCATCGTCCCAATCATAATATTAGCTAAAAGTGGTGATAAACTTATTCCTAAATGGCTAAATTCTTGATTAAATAAAAAGATTCCGCCCACTGAAGTAAAGATTGCGATTAAACTAATGATTTGAATATCATCTCTAATTTTATCATATTTCTTAGCGAAAAATGATAAAAGAAAACCAAGTAAAGCTCCAATTAACAATGAACCAATTACTTCAACTAAAGGTTTCAAAATCATTAAAGGAATGCTTACATCTTGTGCGTTTGGCATTAACATTTTGGCAAAAGATATAACAAACCCAAAAATAATTATC
>JBBACV010000047.1:0-8054 GCA_041656835.1 Acholeplasmataceae bacterium
AAACATAGTATTATGAAGTATCTACATAATATTAATTACCGCCATTAATCAACATTTTCATTCCGCCATAAAAGAACATTTTCATTTCGCTATTGACACATTTTGCAACATACGTTATATTTGATGTGTTGATTTTGCAACAAACTCAATAGTTCATGTGTTAATAATGCTGCATATTTTTATAGCTTTATGTTGAGTTTATTGCATAATCTCTCATTCTTACATTATTAAAGAATTCTTCAAGTTGAATAAATAATGAACTCAGCTAAATATAAATATTATGAATAATTTGTTATGACTAATCCATCTAGAGTTAGGCAGTAGTTTTTATGTTTGAGGACTTAGATCAGCTAACATAACCTGACATGAATCGCAATAAAAAACTTTATCAATTACATTACCATTTAAAAGACTAAATTTATTGACTTTTTTTCTGTTCCATCATCGAAAATAATTTTGGGTGTTCTATATATATATCGATAACCTAATTTCCCAGTTTTTAAAATTCCGTTACAATATGGACAATTAATAATTTTCATATGACTCCTCCATCTTATGAATGATTGAAATTTCTTTACTACAGCATACATCAATCAATTCATAAATACCACAAAATGATTTATGAATTGATACCATTTTCTTAATCTATAAAATTCAAAACTCACTATTAATACTATCAATACATTGTCATTTGCACGGATGCGATCAACAATAAAATAATCATAAAACCTAAAGATATCATAAAACCAACTCTTTTATATTTACTTATTTTATACTTGGTAGCATAAGAAATAATACCTAAAATTATGCAAATAAAGAACAAGGAAAGTCCTACATATAATAACCACTCAATATTGATTGCTTCCAATCTTTCAAGTGGTGTTTTATCATAAAGGAATTGAGAGACAACTTCATTACCGTCTTCATCAATGCCTGACAAAGTAGCTCGATCTTTATATATCGGTAAAAACATAAACAAAGAAATAATTGCTGTAGCTACAACATAAGTAATATCAACAATAATTCCTTTCTTACTTATTTTGTTTTTTAAGTTTACGTCCTTCATTTGTTTTCCCTCCTAACACTAATATTTTCAATCTTTGACATATGATTCATCGGCTTCTATTGTAATCTTCCAATACGCCATATCATAAGTCAGGATGGAACCTTTTGAAATTGCATCATCTACTATTTCTCCATAAATTGTTTCAGATATGTTTCATCTGCTCCATAAATAGTATCCATTCCGTTGATTCTAGTCTTTTGGTTGTTACAACCAATTAAAAAAATGACATTAAAACAACAAACATTAATGATAGTGCTTTTTCATTCAGCATATTTTCCTTTATTAATTTGGTACTAATTTTGAATTTTATTGTCATCTACAAACTTTTTATAAAGAAAAACTAAAATACCTATGATTAGCAACAACACTGAAATTACCAATCCAATTAAAGAAAAATAATTGATGCCAAGTAATAATGGCATTAGTGAAAATATCACCCCTATTATAGAAGCGGTTTTTATAAAATTAAATATTTTTACATTATCTTTAAATATAAAAATAACCATTAATATCATCAATAAAATAGTTACAATCCCCGTAAGCAATGGGCCAAAATTTGCATAACCAAATGGGGTAAGAGAAAAATATGAATATGTTCTTCTAATCAAGTCATCACTTCCCTGGTTAGAAAAATTTAAAACAACTCCATTAGGTAAGAATTCTAATATTAGTACTGTCACTAAAACTAATAGAATGACTAGTTTATAAATTAAATTTTTCCTCATTTTAACAAATCCTCCTTTATTAATTTAGTAATCCTCTTGTCACCTTGATTATACTATATGGCTTATATATTTGAAAGAAATTCTGTAATTAATATATTTTGTTGCTTTCGTGGTATCATAGTTCTTTGTGTCAAAAAGAAGGGATTGTGAATAAAATGAAAACAAAAGAAGAGTTAAAGGATGATGTTATCAATGATTTTAAAAAAGGATCAACTACTAGTGATTTAATAGTAAAATATGGACTACCAAAATCAACAATTAATGATTGGTTAAGAAACACACGACTAAAAATCGAAGACGATTCATATAAAAAACTTACATTTAAATATTCTAAGTTATATAAAGATTTCAAAAAAATATCATTAGAACTTACAATTTATAAAGAACTCAATTGCCTACCAACTATGAAAAGAATTGATAGATTAGACGCTATTGAAAAATACGCAGATACTTTTCCAATTAAAACAATGTGCAGACTACTTAATATTGATAGTTCTACAGCACTCAACCATATTAAAAGACGTGTTAAGAAAACAAAATATGAGATTAATGATGATTTATTAACCCCACTAGTCCTAGATATATTTAATAAGAGCAAACAACGATTTGGAGCAAATAAAATTGCTGATGTTCTTAAAAGAGAAGGTCATATAGCATCAAGAAGAAAAGTAAAAACTCTAATGAATAAATTAAATATCAAACCGGTTTATGCTAAAAGACGAAAGTTTATTCCCAAAGAAAACAACAATAAATATTTAATCAACAAACTTCAATCAAATTTTACTAGAGAACATCCTAATGAAGTATGGGTAAGTGATATAACAGAATTATATGTACTGGGTATAACTTTTTACTTATGTGTAATTATTGACTTGTTTTCAAGAAAAGTTATTGCTCATAGAGTCCATTATCAAAGTGATGCTAATTTTGTTTGTAATGTTTTAAAAAATGGTTATAAAAATAGAAATGAGCCAAAAAATCTTATGTTTCATTCAGATCGTGGCAAAGAATATACTTCTTATAAATTCATAAACTTATTAAGATTATTTAAAATAGATGATTCGTTTTCTAATACTGCCAACCCTTATGACAACGCTGTCAATGAATCCTTTTTTTCTTATTTAAAGAAGGGTGAAGTTTACCGAAATGAATATCAAACTATTGAAGCGTTAAAAAAGTCAATTGATGAATATATCCATTTTTATAATGATTATCGTCCTCATTCTGCATTAAAAGGAAAAACACCAAACGAGTTTGAAAAAGAATATTATTCAAAAAATAGGTAGACCGATAATTATGTATAGTAGGGCGCGTCATTAAAGCGCTCTACTGTCACAATAAAAAAAGACTTTCACCTTCGGCCAAATGAGCCTAAAGGGTTCGAAAGTCTTACTATAGTCACAGTGGCGTCTGAGGAGGGATTCGAACCCCCGGCCGATAGCTTAGAAGGCTATTGCTCTATCCTGCTGAGCTACTCAGACACTTCTTATTTTGGCAACATTATCATTATACGAAATATTTTAATAAATGTAAAGAGAATTATCAAGAAACCTAAGTTTTACTTAGATTTCTTGACCTTCAAATTGTGAATTGTAAAGTTCTGCATAAAAACCATCTTTTTCAATTAATGCATCATGGTTTCCTGACTCAATTATATTACCATCCCTTACTACAAAGATTACGTCAGCATTCCTAATTGTTGATAATCTATGAGCAATAACAAACGATGTTCTTCCCTTCATTAATTTATCCATTGCTTTTTGAATTAAAATCTCAGTTCTAGTATCAACCGATGAAGTAGCCTCATCCAAAATCAACATTGGTTTATCAGCAAGCATTGCTCTTGAGATAGTAATTAACTGGCGTTGTCCTTGTGAGATGTTTTCTCCATCTTCTTTTAAAATAAAGTCATAACCATTTGGTAATGAATGGATAAAATGGTGTGTCATCGCATTTTTGGTTGCTTTTTCAACATCTTCATATGTTTTACCATTTGATCCATAAACAATGTTTTCATAAATTGAACCTTCAAAGATCCATGTATCTTGTAAGACCATTCCGAATTTATCTCTAACTTCGGTTCTTTTCATATCTTTAATTGATATATCATCGATTTTTATATCACCATCGTCTAATTCATAAAATCTCATTAATAAATTAACAATAGTTGTTTTACCAGCTCCAGTAGGCCCCACAATCGCAACCATATCTCCTGGTTTAACTTTGGCAGTAAATCCTTTAATAACAGGTTTATCTTTAATATAACTAAATTGTAAATTATCAAATTCAACCTTACCCTTTATATTAGGTAATAACAGTTTTTTATTTGATTCATCATCTTCTTCTTTTTGATCCATAATAAAGAAAATTCTTTCAGCAGCTGCTGATGTTTGTTGTAAAACTGAAGCAGTTTGACCGATGGTTTGAATTGGTTGACCCACTTGTCTTGCATACAATACATAAGTTAAAATAAATCCTACTTCAATTTGACCTTTAATTAATAAATATCCGCCGATTACTCCAATTCCAATATAAGCTAAATTAGTAAAGAAAAATTGAACCGGAAACATAATTGATGAAATAAATTGTGATTTAAATGATGAATCAAATATTTCATCATTTAAAGTTTCAAACTCAGCTAAAGCTTTATCTTGATAATTATAAATTTTTACAACCTGATGACCATGAAAAACCTCTTCAACATGACCGGTCATATCTCCGGTACTTTTAGCTGCTCTAACAAAATATTTTTGTGATATTTTAACAAAAATACCAGCAACTATTAAAGATATTATGACTGATCCAGTAGTGATTAAAGCTAATTCCCAAGACATTAAAAACATTATAACTAAAATACTTGTAACTAAAGTAATTGCTCTAAATATTTCTGAAATACTTTGAGTTAAAGTTTGATTAATCATATCAACATCATTAGTTATTCGGGATAATATATCACCGTATTTATATTTATCAAAAAATTTAAGTGGTAATGAGTTTACTTTAGTTGTTAAATCAATTCTCATTTTATAAGTAAGTCTTTGCGTCATACCAATTAATAAGAAACTTTGAAGATAATTAAATAATGAAGTTAGTAGAGCTGTTAAAATAATGACAATAATAAGAGTTACGAAATTAAAGAGTGGTAAAAAGGAGAAGATACTTACTAAAGCTTCTTCACCATCATATATATATTTAACTAACGTTAAAGCTTTCCCGGCAAGATAAGGAGTTAATACTCCCATTAATGCTGCAATAACGGCTATAAACCCTGCAAAAATTATTAATATTATATCTTTACTTAAATAAGATAATAGTCTATTAATGGTATGTGAAAAGTTTTTGGGTTTTTCACTATATCGATTTCTCATATTAATAACTCCTCGGGGGTTAATTGTGATTCTGCAATTTCTTTATATACTTCACACGATTTTAATAACTCGTAATGTTTACCAATCCCCACAATTCTTCCTTTGTCTAAAACTATTATTTTATCAGCATTTTTAATAGTATTAATTCTTTGGGCGACAATTAAAATAGTTGCTTTTATATTTTCATCTAACGCTTCTCTTAATTTTGCATCAGTTTTATAATCAAGCGCAGAAAAACTATCATCAAAAATATAAATTTTAGGTTTTTTAGCAATTGCTCTGGCAATTGATAATCTTTGTCGTTGTCCCCCGGAAACATTAGTTCCACCTTGTGAGATTGGACTATCATATTTATCATCGAGCTTTTCGACAAAGTCTTTAGACTGTGAAATATCTAATGCTTTATTTAGTTCTTCATCATTAATATTTGATACACCAAAGCCAACATTACTTTTAATTGTTCCTTTAAATAAAATACCTTGTTGCGGTACATAACCAAACAATTGGTATAAATCATCTAATTTATAATTTTTAACATTTACATTATCAATTAAAATTTCACCATCCGTAACATCATAAAATCTTGGCACTAAATTAATTAACGTAGATTTTCCTGATCCTGTGGAACCTATAAAGGCGGTAACCTCATTTGGTTTAGCCTTAAATGAAATATCTTTTAAAACAGATTCATCAGAATTAGGATATTTAAAGCTAACTTTGTTAAATGAAACTTCACCTTTTAAATCATCTAATTTAACTAAGTCATCCCCATCAAATATATTGGTCTTTTTATCAATTACGTCCATTACACGATTAGCTGAGATTGCCGATCTTGGTAACATGATTAAAATCATTGTCATCATCATAAAACTATGAAGAGTTTGAGTTCCATATTGAACCATTGATGATAAATCCCCTGGCGTAAATGCGGAATTTTCTTTTAAGAAACCAAAATAAATAGCAACTACATACATAAGTGCGGTTGTAAGTTGCATAACAAAACCCATCACGGGCCACATTGCACTAAACAAACGATTAACAAAAACATTATTATCCATCGTGTCTTGGGCAACTTTACGTGATTTATCAATTTGAAACTCTTCTGTATTAAATGCTCTAACTACTTTAAGACCCGTTAAGTTTTCTCTGACAACTAAATTCATTTTATCGGCAAGTTTTTGAATTAAACTAAACTTTGGATATGCCAAACGGTATATTGTATATAAAACTGATAATACTGAAATAATTGAAACAATTAAAACGGTAGAAATAGTTGGATGTTTAATAAAGGCCATTGCGATAGCCCCTATCGCTGTAAATGGTGCTAGCACAGCCATTCTAAGGAGCATTGCTAGTGTTTGTTGCATCGCTTGAATATCATTAGTACTTCTTGTAATTAAAGACGATGGCGTAAATTCATCAACTTCTTTTAAAGAAAATGTTTGGACGTTTTTATAAAGTTCACTTCTTAATTTTTTTCCATATAAAGCTGCGATTTTCGCACCTAAATATCTTGAAAAAATCATAACTCCAATACTAACAATAGTAATACCTAACATCATTGATCCGTAATAAATAATTGATGTTTCTTTATTTTCGTTACTTAAAAATAAACTTGATGCATCATCAATTAGTTTCCCTAAATAAAATGGCATCATTAGTTCTAAAAATGTTCTAAGCAAAACTAATGCTAATACAACTATAATCGTCCATATATACGGTTTTAAATATCTAAAAGATCTTATCATGACTCGCTCCCATTTATATATTCTTAATCATTATATCATCTTAATAAATCATTTTAATTTAGTTGCTTATAAATGATTTTTTATAACTTATTTACCATATTCTCATAATATGATTTAATTACTGTTAATTCATTAACTCGTTCTTTTTTAACATTATTAATTATTTCATTAATTTTTTTAATTTCATTTAGAAAGTATTTTTTAAATAATGATTTATTTTTAAAGTTAACTCCAGTATATATTTCACTTTCAGATAAATTCATTACACCTTTTTTTACTTTTAAGAATATATAGAAAAAACGATCGTAAACAATCGTTTCTTCGATGATTTTAAAATTATTTTCTAAAAGTAATTTTCTTAAAAGATAGGGTTTTTGATTTGGCCCTAAAATATAATCAATTTCTTTATTTTCATTTTTAATAATATTATAAATTAGGTCTGGACCCATTCCGGTAATAATGGCTAAATCAAAGGTTTCATTTATATTTTTAAAGCCATCCGTTAAATAATATTTGACATTATAATTTTTTAGATTTTCTTTAGCTTGAAGAAGCGGTCCTTCATTAATATCAGTAGAAATTCCTTTTTTAATAAAACCTAAATCAAAAGCTTTTTTTAAAACTAAACCATGATCAGAACCGATATCAATAACAGTATGATAACCTTTAGTAAGATTTGCAATATGTAAAATTCGGTTATTTTCGACTTTCATAAAACTCTTTTAATTTATTTTGTCTTTGAGGGGATCTTAATTTACGTAAAGCTTTAGCTTCAATTTGACGTATTCTTTCTCTAGTTACTCCAAATTCACGGCCTACCTCTTCTAAAGTATGAGTTCTGCCATCTAATAATCCGTATCTTAATCTTAAGACTTTTTCTTCACGATCAGTTAATGTTTCTAAAACTTCATCAAGTGTTTGTCTTATTAATTCTTGCATCATATTATCGTGGGGATTAAGTGAGTTAGGATCTGAGATAAAATCTCCAATCGTTGAATCTTCTTCTTCACCAACTGGCGATTCTAAAGAAATAGGATCTCTAGCAATTTGTTGAATATTTAAAACTTTATCCGGGGTAATTTCCATCTTTTCAGCAACTTCTTCAACTGTTGGCTCACGGCCTAATTCTTGAGTTAATTGACGTTGG
>JBBACV010000048.1:0-8025 GCA_041656835.1 Acholeplasmataceae bacterium
TGCCAAAAGTTTTTATGATTTAGAAGATATTTCACTAATTATAACGATGATTAGTAAGTCCCCTAAAAAAGTATCATCTAGAGAGGCAATGTTAAAACTTGGAGAATATCCTAGGTTAAAAACTAAATGGATTAAAAAAACAAATCGTTATTTAAATCAAATAACGAAAGCTTTTATTAATAAAGATTATCGTAAAGTTGGAATTATTTCTGAGAAACATGCTTTATTAATGCACAAAGTTATTAATAAAACAGGTATTAACTATTTAACTAAAGAATCTTATGAAATTATAAAACTAACAAAAAGTTTAAGAAAAAAAGGTTTTTATGTTTATCTAACAATTGATGCTGGACCAAACATTAAAATCATTACTAACAATGAAACAGCCAAGTTAGTTTATCCTATTTACGAAAAACATGTTGAATCAATTATATGTAAACCAGGAAAAGGAGTGATGATAATTGATTAATGTAGTTGTTCCAGGTAAATTATTTATTATTGGAGAATATTCAATCTTAAAACCTGGCAATGAAGCAGTTTTAATGGCGGTGGATAAGTTTGTTAATGTCTATATTAAAGAAGCTTCAAATTATTCGTTTACCTCAGAATTAGGGAATTTTAAATGGATGAACTCAGATGATATTCCTGTTTTTTCGTATAATGATCTAAATCATGTTAAATCGGCTATTTATGTTTCTCATCTTTATTTAAAATATAAAAATATACCCGTTAAAACATATGAAATTAAATTAAGTTCAGAACTAATGACGGAGTCATTTACTAAATATGGTTTAGGTTCATCTGGGGCCGTTATTGTTGGCGTTATTAGAGCTATTTTAGGACTTCATTCTGAAATTGTTTCTAAGAAAAGATTATTTAAATTAAGTGTCCTAGCTCAAATTGAAATAAATGATTTATCAAGTGGGGCTGATTTGGCTACCTCAATTTATGGTGGATATATTAAATACCGTCGCTATGATTTAACTTGGGTGATGAATCATAAAGGAAAATTAGCTGAGTTAGTAAATCTTGATTGGCCATTACTTGAAATAACAAGACTAAAGAAACCGGAAATTATGTTTTCGGTTTCATATAGTGGCATAACCAAAAAATCAAAAGATTCAATTGAAAATTTTAGTAATTATCAAGATGAAAAATGGTATGGCTTATTTATTAATAAAGCTAATTTAATTACGAAACAATTTATTGAGGCTTTTATTCGAAATGATTACTTTTCAATGAAACAAATGATTGAATTATTTAGAGAGAATTTATTAGATTTAGAAAGTAAATCTAATTTAAAAATCGAATCAGAACCATTTAAAAAAATGATTGAAACCGCAAACTCATTAGGGTTTGCGGCTAAAACATCAGGATCAGGATATGGTGATTGTGGAATTGCCTTAATTAGAAACAATGATGAAAAAAGAACCTTAGAAGATAAATGGCGAAAGAATAATTTAGAAGTATTAAATATAAAGGTATGGGATTACTATGAGTAAAAATAGAAAAGATGATCATATTAAACTGGCTTTACTTCAAACAGAAAAATTAAACAGTTTTGATAAAGTTAAATTAATTGGAACGGATCTACCTGATTTAAGTATTGATGACATTAATTTAGAAACTACTTATTTAGGTTTTAAAATCCCTTATCCTATTTATATAAACGCGATGACTGGGGGTATTAAGAAAGCTTTAGAAATAAATGAATATCTAGCTAAACTAGCAAACCATTTTAATCTTCCTTTTGTCACAGGTAGTCAATCGATCGCCATTAAAAATGAAGAGTCGATACCTTCATTTAAGATAATTAGAAAATACCACCAAGGAATTTTAGTGGGAAATCTTAATCCTAATTATAACTATAAAGATGCTATAAAAGCGATTAAAATGATAAAGGCTGATGCACTTTCCATTCATTTAAATGTAATTCAAGAACTTATAATGAAAGAAGGAGACCGCGATTTTAAAAGGTGGTCTAAAAACATTAAAGAAATAAATGAAAAAATTGAAATTCCACTTGTTATAAAACAAGTAGGAATGGGATTATCAAATCTAACGATTCAAAAACTTAAAACCTTAGGAATTAAATATATTGATGTCTCCGGAAGTGGTGGTACATCATTCATTGAAATTGAAAGTAAAAGAAGTAATCAAGATTATTATTATTTAAAAGACTTTGAAATAGATACTGCTGATATTTTACTATCTTTACAAAATGAAATAGATTTAGAAGTTTATGCATCAGGTGGGATTAGAAATCCATTAGATGTTATTAAGTCTTTAGTTTTAGGAGCTAAAGCTGTCGGGTTATCTAGTTTCTTTTTAAAACTAACGAAAAATCCAATCGATAGAAGTATTGAAATTATTAATAACTTTTTAAATGATTTAAAAAAGATTATGCTTATTTTAGGAGTTAGTGAAATTAAAGATTTAAAAGCGATTAAATATAACATTAAATAATTAATCGTTTGATAGACAATAAAAAACCTGGCAATTGCCAGGTCTTTTAATATAAATATTTGATTGATAAGTTTTTAAAAGAAAGTAGATCTTGCTTGAGCTTTAACTTCAGCACTTGCAGTAAATGGAATTCTAGTCGTATAACCAGCTCTAGCAGCAACAATCATTTTTGTTGGCCAAGAATAAACATCTTGATTCCATCTTAAGACAGTATCATTATAAACTTCTCTAGCGGCAGTAATTTCTCTTTGTAAATAACTATTTTGTTGCATAGCATCAGCTAATGCCCGGTGAGCTTTTAATTCTGGATAAGCTTCAAAAGCAACCCTAATATTATTTAAAGTAGAATCTAATTCAGCAGCTACTTCATTTCGGTTTTCTTCAGTTGGATTTACACCGGAACGAAACTGAGCAACTGATTTCATTACATCTTTATCTAAATCAATCGATTTTTCAACAATTCCAACGACGTTTTGTAAAATTTGAACTCTTTGTTCTAAGTAGTTATCAATTTGTGATGCATTATGTTGAATTTTTTGTTGAAGTTTTCTAAAATAGTTTCTTGCGCTTATTTTCATAAATAAGAAAACAAGGCCAGGGATTATAAGCAATACCCATAAAACTACTTCAAAAATTACTGAACCAACGCCAACTTCGACTTTAAGTTGTTTATCAATGACATTGATATCTCTTCCTTCTTTATTTACATTACCTTTTATTTCATCTAATTCATTACCCATAATTATAACCTCCATATTTAATTTATTATATCATGATAAATGAAATTATTTATTAATTATTACCGCTAAGAATTTACCGACTCGTCTAATATCTTTTTGATTAACGTTTTTATCTTTGTGAAGCCTTTCAAAATAGTTTCTAATTCTTTCGGTATGAGTTTCTTTTGTTTCTTCTTTTGGTACTTCAATATTAATTGTTGAGTCTTTAAACACAGGGATATATTCATCCCAATGAATTGGGATAGTATGAAGTTTACCATCACCACCCATTTTAGTTTGATAGTCGACTCTAGGAATACTTTGATAACCATAAGCAGTGACTTTAACTTCATCTAAATTGTCCGCGCTTTTGATAACTTCAGTTTTTAAAATATTATTTGTACTTGATAAAACGTTTTTAAGTTTATTAATATCAAGTTTATTAGCAACACTTTCATGTTCATAAAAGCTAGCATTACTTGGATATAAGTCTTTATAAATATATTCGTGTGGTTTATGTTGTTGATATAAAGGAATCGCAAGGACAGGAGCAAACGCGAAGTAAATAGCTTTAAAGTATTCGTTATTATAAGTTTTAAAGTTTTTTTCGATTTCTTTAAAATCATTTGAATAATAATTTTTAGGATCCCCGTCTAATTTAATCATATTTAAATGATCAGGATAAATAATATTAATCATTTTTCTTTTAATAAAATCAAAGTTATCACCGTATCCAATTACTTTATCTTTCATTAACTCAAGTAATTGTTTTTGAGCTAAAGGAGTAAATAATAATCTAAATTGGACTTCGTGGTCTCTGTTAGTTGCACCAAATAAAACTTCAAACTCTGAATGACCTAAAACGGTGTAATCACCGCCTTTTTTAATACTTTTAGCTGATTTTTTTTCTAATTTTTTAATTTTACGATCAACAAATTTATCGATTTGTTTTTGAGACATATGTTCCGCATCAGAATCAGTTCGGCTAAAGCTTAATAGTGGAGCCACTTCATTACCATATACTAAGTAAGATTCTTCATGATAATAAGGAAAAGGTTTATTAACTGATGCAGTTAATACCTGGGTTCTTGTTTGAGCAACTCTTTTATTATTAATGGTTGTATAAGTAGTCCATGAAATAGTAATTGATCCGGTATATGTTTTCGTTCCTAGATGGTGAACTAAATCGTTAGCAATATAAAAAGGATTCCCATTAATATCACCTGATTTTACAAAAAGAGTTGATCGGTTTAAATCAACGGCATCACTTAAACCAAATTTATTAACTAAATAATCAAATCTTTTATAATCAAAAATATTATCTAAATTAATTAAAGGAATTGTTTTTTTAAATAAAGAAACTGGCATTTCTTCATTAAACAATTCATTTAATGGTCGCATTTGTTCGATTGATAATTTTGTTTTTTCATCA
This sequence comes from Acholeplasmataceae bacterium, assembly GCA_041656835.1. Classification (GTDB taxonomy): domain Bacteria; phylum Bacillota_I; class Bacilli_A; order Acholeplasmatales; family Acholeplasmataceae; genus Acholeplasma. Next base: position 4,618 of record JBBACV010000048.1, read on the forward strand.
ATTTTTTTGGTTAAATCATCTTTATTCTTTTTTAATTCCTTAATAAAGGGATTAATTTTTTTAACCGTTAAATAAATAAATAAAATAGATAATAAAATACCAAGAATACTTAAAGAAAGTTCTAACCAAAAGTTTTCACTTTCATTAAGATTAGTTAAAGTGTAAATACTATAGAATAAAAAGATGATAGTTATTATAATTAAAAAACCACGTAAAAATGAATAATTATTAATCTTCTGAGTAACATTTTTTTTGGCTTCGGTGAATTTATTGATGGCTTTTATCGTATCAGCATTTTCTTTAATATCCACTTTAGATTGTGAAACTAGAGATTCAAATAATTCATCGACATTTTTTTTATGTCTTTCTTTATAAATATTTTTAAATTCTTTTAAAGGTTCATAGATATGGGTATTTTCCATAATTATTTATCCTTTTTCTTCTTTTTTTGTTTAGATTTATTAATTAAACTAAAGGGAAATATATTAACTAAAACTAAAAGGCCAGCATAATAATACCAAGCTAAAACTGGATTAACTTCCGTTAAGTTAAGTCCATCGATATTATCGGTTGGGACTAAATGGATTTTATCATTTTCATAATAGATTTTAATGTATAAAGTAGGAGCCCCAAATTCAATTTCATAGTATTCAGTTGGAACACCAGTTGGTTGTTCGAGTGAATAAAATCTTAACGGATCTAGAGTTATAAGTTTAAAGTCAAATGAAAACAACACTAATATAATTATTGAAAAAACAAATCTATTTAATAATAATGTTTTAAGTAGTCTCAAATTTAATCACCTTCTTAGTGCTATTTTATCACATAAATTAAATTAAAGATTATTTTATTATAGATTTTCAAAGTTTTTTTAAAATATATTGATATTATATAAAGGATGGAGGTTTTGTATGTATAAAATTAAACGATTTATTAATGCATCTGATATTAGTTATAAAAATGAAATTAGATTAACCAATCTAATTAATTTAATCCAAGATGTTGAAGCTCTACATATTAACTCATTAACCAAATTAAAAGAAGAATCAGTTAACAAAAATTTTGGTGTTTTATTAAATTTTAGACATCTTAATATTATCAGATGGCCTAAATTTAACGAAGAAATTACTTTAGTTACTTATCCTTTTTTAACTAAGGCTTTTTTTGGATATCGAAATACTTTAATATATGATGCTAATGACAACATCATTGTTGAAAGTTATAGTTTTGGTTCATTTATTAATTTAGATACCAACCATCCGGTTAGAATAAATAATGAAACGATTATATCAATTGGTGATAAGGAAAAACATAAAATGAATTATTATGGCAGAAAAATAAAAGAACCTTCAACATTAAATTTAATTAAAACAAGTAAAACATATACTAAATCTACTCAAATAGATTATTATAATCATTTAAATAATGCTTTTTATATTGATTTAGCGTTAAGTGAATTAGATATTAATTATGAATATAGTAAAGTTTATGCTGAGCATTTAAATGCGTTTAAATATAATGATTTAATCATTTTAAAAACATATGAAATAAATAAAGGCTATTTAGTACATTTGCTTAATGACAAAGAGGAAATATATGCTAAAATTAAGTTTGAAACTTAATTTTAGAGGAGTTTATTATGATAAATATATATAAAAAGTTAAAATGGTTTATTAAGGCTGAGAAAAAGACTTATTTAGCTTTATTTTTTTTGCTTATATTTATTGTTATATTAACTTTATCGCCAGCATATTTTTTAGGTTTATCGATTGATATTATTGTTTCAGGGGGATTGACGAAACTTAATTTATTATGGCTTATTTTAGCATTATCTTTAATACCTTTATTAAGGTATTTAAGTAGTTATTTATATCATTATAAAGTAAGTAAATTAGCTCAAAAATTATCTTTTAAGTTAAGGGATAACTATTTAAAACATTTATTTGAAATGGATTTAAGTTTTTATGCTAAATATGATAAGGGAGATTTAATTAACCGGGTTACCGATGATTTAGAATCAATTACAGTTGCAGCAACTAATCTCTTTGAAGGGATTGTCTTTAATTTTGGTTTAATTATCTTTGCTGTCGGAATGATGGTTTTTTCAATAAGTTTAAAATTAACTTTAATCTCAGTTACGATTATGCCTGTTGGATTAACTATTTTAAATATGATTAGACTTAAAAAAAGAAACTATATTAAAAAACACCGGGAAATATATGCGAAAATGACTGAAACAATTTTAGAGTCTGTTGAAGGTCAAAAAACAATTAGAGCATATGGTGAAGAAGATAACTTTTTAGTTAAACAGATTGAAGCGATTGATGGAGATATTAATTCTTGGCGTTATATTGTTAAATTTGAAAATTGGTTTGTACCACTTTTTGAAGTAGTATATGGGATTGCTTATATACTTGCTTTTGCTTTTGGAGTTTTTTATATTATAAATAGCGAGATTACTTTAGGACTTTTAATAACTTTTGTATCATATTTAGGAATGCTTTATGGTCCCGTAATTTCAATGTCTAGTATTTTTACTCAAATTAATAATGCCACTATTTCAATTGACCGTTTTGATGAAATAATGAAAGAAAAACCGGTAGTAACAGATCACATTACTTCAAAACCGATTATAAGTTTTAATGAGATTTATTTTAAAGATGTTTCTTTTAAATATCCCTTCGATGATAAAGCTGTGATTAGAAATATAAATTTTTCGATTAAAAAGGGTGAAACAATCGGGATAGTTGGACCAAGTGGAGCGGGGAAATCAACTTTAATAAGACAATTGTTAAGAGAATTTAATGTAAGTGAAGGAAAAATATTAATTGATAATATCGAAATAAATGAATATAAAATTGATGATATTAGGAATTTAGTTGGCTACGTTCCCCAAGCCCATACATTATTTAGAAAAGACGTTACTTCAAATATTAAAATAGGAAACCCTAAAGCTAATATCCATCAATTAAATTTAGCAGTTGAAGTTGCTGACTTCAAAAAAGACTTAGAGTTTTTAGATGAAGGTTTATTAACAATGGTAGGTGAATCTGGTTCAACTTTATCCGGAGGCCAAAAACAAAGACTTTCAATTGCTAGAGCTTTAATTAAAGATCCTGAGATTTTAATTTTAGATGATTCATTATCAGCTGTTGATGCTAAAACAGAAGCTAATATAAACCGGGATTTAAAGAGAATTAGAAGTGGAAAAACTAATATTATTGTGGCTCACCGGTTTTCAGTTGTTAAAGATTGTGATATTATTTTAGTTTTAGAAGATGGAAAAATAACTCAAAGAGGGACCCATGATGAGTTATTAAAAGTTGAAGGTTGGTATAAAAATCAATATATTAACCAAATAACAATTTCTTAAGGAGTTAACATGATTAATGCACTTAAAAAAGTCTG